>JBARKD010000646.1:0-3468 GCA_049800615.1 Acidobacteriaceae bacterium
TCTCGACGCTGAGCGAACCGGAGACCTGGCTGGGCGGGAAGTCCTTGAAGGTGGAGAGGAACTGGCCCATGATCATCGTGGCAGGCATCATGACCCACAATTTCTTGCCCCACCATTCGCCGTAGGATGTCGACTCGGTCTGGTATCGCTCCCACGGATCGACGCGCAGGTTGGTCACTAGCGGGACGTTGGTCGAGTCCTCCTTACCGGTGAACAGATTGCCGACGATGGTCTTGAAGGTGATCTTCCACTCGTTATAACGCACTGCCATCAGATCGGCGTTGTCACTGAAATAGAAAAATTCCCGGCGCGGACTTTCGGCGACCGTGCCTTCGAAGAACGGTTTGAAGTTGTAACCGTCGAGATGGTTCTTGAAGGTTTTCCCGCCGGCCTTGTAGCCGGTGAGCACCTTCTCTTTCAGGTCCGGCTCGCCAGCGGCCGCGACGAGCGTCGGCATCCAATCTTCGGCCGACATGATCTCGTTGATGATGCTGCCCGGCTTGATGACGCCAGGCCACTTGACCAGCATGGGCACCCGGAAGCCGCCTTCGTACACCGTGCCTTTCTCGCCGCGGAACGGATGGTTGCCGCCATCGGGCCAGCTGAAGATTTCCGCGCCGTTGTCGCTGGTAAACATCACGATCGTGTTGTCGGCGATGCCAAGTTCGTCCACCTTGGCGAGCAGTTCGCCCACGATCCAGTCCAGCTCGGCCATCGCATCGGCAAACAGTCCGAAACCAGTCTTGCCATCCCACTTCTTGGAAAGATGCGTAAAGGAGTGACAGCGCGTGGAGTTGTGCCAGAGGAAAAACGGTTGCTTCGCCTTCGCCGACCGGTCGATGAAGTCGCACGAGCGCTTCACCAGATCCGCATCGATGTCTTCCATGCTCACCTTGGCCGCCGGATCCAGGCCCGGATGCGGCGGGAGTGGACCGGCGTCGGTGATCTTCTGCTTGCCAACGCGGCCCCAGCGCGGATCCTCTGTCGGATCGTCAACGTCGGTCGCAACGCTGTGGATGATGTTGCGTGGGCCGAACCTCGCGCGGAATTTTTCGTCCTTCGGATACTGCGGGTCGTAGGGTTCCTCCATCGCATTGAGGTGGTACAGGATCCCGTGGAACTCGTCGAATCCGTGGACTGTGGGCAGGTATTCGTTGCGATCCCCCAGGTGGTTCTTGCCGATCTGCGCCGTCGCGTAGCCGAGTGGCTTGAGGAATTCCGCAATCGTTGGATCGGAATCCTGCAAGCCCTGTTTTGCCGCGGGCAGGCCGACTTTCAGCAGACCGGTGCGGAACGGCGTCTGTCCCGTGATGAACGCCGCACGTCCGGCGGTGCAGGATTGTTGTCCGTAGTAGTCCGTGAACAGCGCGCCTTCGCGGGCGAGCCGGTCCAAGTTCGGCGTGCTGCCGCCCATCATGCCGCGGTGGTAGGCACTGACGTTCCAGATGCCTACGTCATCGGCCATGATCATGATGATGTTTGGTTTGCCTGCAGTAGCCATCGGCCCTCCTGTTCCTACACCATACGCGCAATACCCATGCTCTACAGCTGTCACTTCTGACAGTGGAGCGACCTCTCACTTCTCTGTAAACTCAAGCCGAAGCCACGCCGATTCAATAGCCTTCAGCACTGTTTGGCTTCCCACTGTGCTAACCAGGCCAAGATCGAACAGCCGGCCGGCACTTAAACGATGGCAACTGAACCGGATGAGGCTGGGGGACTTGCATTCGTGGGCGAAGTCCAACGTTATTTCGGCATCGTCGTTGTCGCCTACTCGTTGGTTGTTGCTGGTGTTCTCGCCAATACAGTGCTCTACGACAAACTGCCACTGCCTCAATTTGCCGGAGAGATAGCGGCCTATGCCGCGTGCGCGGTCCTCCTTGTTCTGACTCCCTTGTGCGTGTTTACTCCGATCCTCTGGGAGACAAAAACGTCGGGTATGTCCCGGCGAGAATAAAGCGTAGTCATTCGGCTCTTTCGTACTACCTCAAGTCGATAGCCATCGAGCTTGATTTCATATGTGGCGCAGAAAGTTATGTTGCGTGACAGTAGCGGGTCAGCACATCTATTGGCGGGTGCGCTTCGAGCGCGCAACATAATATCAACCAACGTCAGACTCCGTTCACCCTCACGACGGAGGATAACGATTGCCGACAACCGGCCCCCGACTGCTTCGATGAGTGCTTCGGCCTGTCAACAAATGACGTGCGCCTATCTCCGGCTCTTCCCATAGAAGTCCGAGTGGTATATGCTGTCTTCCATAGAAGTTCGAGTGGAGGAATTGCGCATGACTGGAAGAAGTCGAGCAGACGGCGAGATGCTGAAGGGCACGCTCGACATGATGATCCTGCGGACCCTGGTCGCGGGAGATGCGCATGGCCACACCATTGCCAAGGTGATCGAGCGGACCTCGGAGGACGTTCTGGAAGTGGAGCAGGGATCGCTCTATCCCGCCCTGCACCGGCTCGAGGATCGCGGTTGGGTTTCTTCCTATTGGGGCGCGAGCGAGAACAACCGTAAGGCCAAATTTTATCGGCTCACCGCTGTGGGCAGGAAGCAGCTCGCGCGTGAGACGAACCGCTGGCGCCAGATGACCCGTGCCATCGGGTTGGTGATGGGTGAAGAAACGCTGGGCTGAGGGAGGAACGAATGAACGGATTCAGGTTTTTCCGCCGGAGCCGCAAGGACGCCGAACTGCAAGCGGAGATCAGCTCCTTTCTGGAAGAGGAAGCCGCCGAGAACGTCGCCCGTGGCATGACACCGGAAGAGGCGCAGCGGCAGGCGCGGATCATGCTGGGGAACTCGCAGCGCATTCGTGAATCACTGTGGCGGCAGAACAGCGTTGCGGCGGTGGAGAGCGCATGGCGCGATTTGAGGTACGCGGCGCGAACCCTGACGCGGACGCCTGGGTTTACCGCTACGGCAATTCTGGTGATGGCGCTGGGCGTCGGGGCCAATGTGGCGCTGTTCACGGTGGTTCACTCTGTGCTGATGAAGCCGTTGCCGTTCCGCGATTCGGGGAGGTTGGTGGATATTGCCGATATGGAGACGTACAGCGCGACGCGGGCGCGCTATGGTGTCCCCAGCGTGGACTTCTTCGACTGGCAGAGACAGTCGCACGGCTTTGAGGCGATGGCGCTGAAAGCAGAGAGGGTTTACAACCTATCGGGATCGGCGGAACAGCTTCCCGAACAGGTGATCGCGCAGGAGGCGACCTGGAGCCTGTTTCCGTTGCTCGGTGTGAATGCGGCGCTGGGGCGCGTGTTTGCGATGACTGACGACAGCGCAGGCGCCAGTGCAACCGCCGTAATCACATGGGGATTGTGGAAGCGGCGTTATGGCGCCGATCCGCGCATGGTTGGCCGGACGATCCTGCTCGACAGCAAACCATATACAGTGATTGGCATTCTTCCGTCGTGGTTCTCGTATCCAAATCCCAAGGTGCAACTGTGGACGCCTGTGCGGCAC
>JBARKD010000647.1:0-3694 GCA_049800615.1 Acidobacteriaceae bacterium
CGGATCGTCTGGGTACGTGCCTCATGCTGCAGGAAGCGCAGCGCCAGCTCCATCCGCAGCCGTTCGCGGCTGTAGCGATCGTCGGAGATGCGCATGGAGACTCCTTGCGGCAGGGTCTGTGACGGGGCCTGCAGGCTCGGTTAAGTTTGGGAAAATTTTCCCAAAATGCAATACCAAGAATTTGGTAAAAAATTGGCGATTATCCCTTTGACAAACCAAAATGACTCAGGCAGAATGGCGTCACTGAGAGGATTCCGCCATGACTGCCCTGAACGCTCCCCACTTCCACGACGACGACTCGGCCCGCGAGTACCTTGAATCGGTGCGCTGGCCCGATGGTCCCGTGTGCCCGCACTGTGGCGTCATTGGGCAGCACTACCAGCTAGACGGTAAGGCCCACCGCAAGGGCCTTTACAAGTGCTGTGAGCCGAAGTGCCGCAAGCAGTTCTCGGTGACCGTCGGCACTGTCTTTGAGCGCTCGCACATTCCGCTGTCCAAGTGGCTCGCCGCTGCCTACCTCCTGTGCTCGTCCAAGAAGGGCATGAGCGCCCACCAGCTTCACCGCACCCTTGGGGTCACTTACAAGACTGCGTGGTTCCTAGCCCACCGTATTCGCTTTGCGATGGCGGATTTCGGTAAGTCCGGCCTGATGGGGTCCGGGGGCGCCGTGGTCGAGGCGGACGAGACCTACGTAGGCCGAAAGCCGGGGCGGAAGATGCGCCGCGGTCCCGGGCACAAGAACGTCGTCTTTACCCTGGTCCAGCGCGACGGGCAGGCCCGCTCCTTCCACATCACAGGCAACATGTTCAACAAGATCAAGAAGGCGCTGCGCGAGAACGTTTCCCCGGAAGCGCGCCTTGCCACGGATGAAGCCCGCATGTACCGCAAGATCGCCAAGCAGTTTGCCGAGCACATGACCGTGAACCACAGCGCCCATGAGTACCGGGATGGCGATGCCTCCACGAACACCATCGAAGGCTTCTTCAGCGTGTTTAAGCGCGGTATGACGGGCGTCTATCAGCACTGCTCATCGGACCATCTGCACCGCTACCTCGCAGAATTCGACTTCCGCTACAACCATCGTGCGGCGCTGGAAATTGACGACACAATGAGGACGGTCAACGCGCTTGCAGGCATTGGCGGCAAGCGTCTGACCTACCGAAGAACTGGTGAAACGGCTACGCGCTGAGAGGCAGCGCACTGCGATCAAGCAGCGGCTTCCACGTCGTCAGGAACGCCGCCAGATCTCGGAACAACTACTCTTGAAGCTGGAAGGGGGCGAATAGCCCCCTATTCCAATTCCGGCAGCCTCCCGACCTCAATCAGCCGCTCAATTTCCTTCCAGACGAAGTTTCGGACTATCTCCGGGCGACTTGAACCGAAACCTTCCTTTTCCTTGAGTATGTCCAAATACCTGATTGTTTTCGGGCTGAAACCGATCTCCACGAGCACTGGGGTTTCGGCTTTTCTTGGCCTTGGCATGGTCTCATTTTAGCATTTCTTCCCCGAAACAAAGGGGGTTTTTATGGGGGTTTTTACGGGGAAGAAACCTGTTCTAATGGCCTCTGGGGTGGGCTAATGTCAGCGGGTCAGGTATCGAGCCAGCAGCCAGGTCGGCGGCTTCTGCTGCCGGCTTACCACGTCGTGGACGCTGCGCGTTACGCGGGCGTCGCGGTAGGGACGATCCGAAACTGGCAGAAGGCACGGAAGCATTTTGTGCCGGCGCTGGCGCAGCGCGAGCTTGGATTTTCCCTGTCGTTCCTGCAGCTCGTGGAGCTTCGGTTTGTCGCGGCCATGCGCCAAGCCGGCCTCCCTATTCGAAAGATACGAGCGGCGAGGGAATATCTCGCCAAGGCGTTCAAAGTGGAGTTCCCGTTTGCTGATCTGCGCTTGAAGAGCGACGGACAGGACATCATCCTTGATCTTGAAGAGGAACAGGGTGCGGAGTTCAGGGGCAAAGTCCTCATTGCCAACAAAGGCGGCCAGTATTCGTGGAAAGACGTTATCGGCAGCAAATTCGCAGAATTCGACTATGAGGACCATCTTGCGCGCCGATGGCACGTTGCCGGCCCTGATTCCCCTATCGTAATAGACCCATTTATTGCGTTCGGTGCGCCGCAAATTCGGGGCATCCCGACCTGGGTGCTGAAGAATCGCCACGACGGCGGCGAATCGTCCAAGGAAATAGCGCGCGACTTTCGATTGCCAAAGAAACTGGTACAAGTGGCGTTAGCGTTTGAAAATAAGACCACTAGGGGCAAGCGGCAGTCCAAGGCGTGGGTTCATTAACCCTATTTTTTGACCGCAACATCGGTTCAACCATCCCGGAGGCTATGCGAAGCCTTGGGTTGCTCTATGTGTATCACCATCATTTGAATCCGTCGGCGTGCGGCGAGAAATCACAGCCAGGACATAGGGGGCTATTCAAGCCAGACGAACAAGACGACGTGATCCTCCGCTTTTGTGGCGAACGCGGGTGGGTCGTGGTTAGTCAGGATTACAAGTATCACCTTCAGGACAACGAGCGTGATGCGATCAAACAGCACTCTGTGGGTGTGTTTTATTTGTGGGGCGCAAACGCGCCACGATGGGAGACATTTAGAGTGCTGGCGATTGCGCTCCCAAAACTCATCACCACTGCAGAGAACACGCCCCGGCCGTTTATTTTTAAGGTCGAGGCTAACTCACGCCTGAGAAGGGTGAGTCTTGAAACGTCTGGGGTCCCGGCCACCTAACGGATTCGTTTCTTCTTGCCCTTCTTGTGCGCGGGCGATGGTGGAGGGGTGTCCAAGAGCCGCTTCACGACCTCATCAAAGGGAACCGGGGCTCTAGTTCTCTGTCTTTGAGAGGCATTACTCATTAGGCAATGATACCTTAAGCCATTGATTTTGAGGGTCGCATAGGCGCACTGTGCGATTTGTCATGTGGGCGCGCGCGGTAATCCACTAAGCTGAAGCGTATGCAAATCGAGAAGCAGTGGGATTTGTGGGAGCCTATTGGAACGCAGGGGGAGGGACCCCATATCGGTCCTCTCCAAGCCCCTTACTACGCTCTCGAAAATCCCTATTGCAGCCTCGACCGTTATTACACGATCGATGACATGAACCGATTTATAACCGATCCCATTGTTTTGCACCCCTTTGTGTATGGGGCGGGGACGATTTTGGATCTTTTCGGCACTAGGATGCGGTATCCGAAATTTGGCTCCTATGCGCAGGATAGCGGCGCACTTTGTGGCGACCTTCAATCCGTTGGGAATGACTTCAGCACAGTCCTATCGAGATCTTGGCCGCCCTGATAAATAATGGGTGATGGCCGACCCAAACCCACCAGAGTCAGAAAAGCTACCGGCCGAAATTGAGAAGATTGCAGGGCCGGTAATCCTGAAACTTCCGGAACAGCTACGACCGGAAGTTCGGGGAGTCGTTAGGCGGGTAGTCCATCAAACTATCAAGTTCCATAGCGGCCCGCTCCCAGATCCGGAGACTCTTGAAGGGTACGCACGCCTCATTCCCAATGGCGCCGAAAGACTATTAAAGCTAGTTGAAAATGAAGCCGCGCATCGTCACGCGCAGGAAGCCATTTTAGTATCTACGAATGCGAGACTCTCACTGCGTGGGCAGTTGATCAGCGCCGGCTTGGTGCTACTGCTTACGGGCATAGGCGTCTTTTTGACCTTAAAAGGTTTCCCGAC
>JBARKD010000648.1:0-10194 GCA_049800615.1 Acidobacteriaceae bacterium
GTGCGGTGGCGAGGTTTCGGGGGAGGGATCAGAAGTGGGAGTGGGGTCGGGGGAGGTGTCGTTCTTTCCATTTTCCGGCGATCGAGGATTCCGGCCGCGCATCCACGCATCCAGCTCCTCCTGGAAAGCGTAGACGGTCCCGATCCTGTCGTGGAGGTGCCGATGAACGGGCATCCCCTCGCGCTTCTCCCAGCGCTGGACCGTGGTCACATCGCGGTTAAGGTAGGCTGCGATTTCCTTCCATGAATCCAGGCGGTCTTCAGGCGGTTTCCCGGTTGGCGGGGTGCTGAGGAATGGTTCGCCCATCGCGCTCTCCTGATTGGCTGGCAATTACCGGGAACCAGATTGTATCCCGCGCCACAGCTCAAAGGCACGGCAAAGCACTGTATTTGACGGCAAGTTGAAGAAACGGCTCTCATCCCGCGCATTACGGCTTGCGAGCGACCGCGATGTCTTCCATCTTGGCGCTGCGGATCAAGTTATCCGCAAACAGGAGATTTTCATGAAAAGCAAAATATTGGTTTCGGCGGTACGCGGCTTCTCGGTGCTCTTGCTGGTCGCGGGCAGCTGTGCCTTGGCCGGGGAACGCAGGGCAGCGCACTTCAGCGGCCTGATCAATGACTATTCACCCTTGAGTACGAGTGTTAAGGGCAGCCCCTGGGAGATGCATGGTCAATGGACAATGGACCTTTACCCCCAATCGGAGACCGCCGACTTCGAAGCCGATATGACCATGTCAGGCTTCGGGATGACCTCAATGGGCGCCGTAGATCCCACACAACCCCTGGTGAACCCTCATACGCACCATATCCGGTTGACCAACGTCAAGATCATGTGGGACATAACCGGCTGCCCCACATACGCTCCACCCGCGGTCACGACGGGATTTCAGATTAAGAGCACGGTCAGCCTGCTGACGGGAAACGGAAGCCTTGCCCCCTTCGAGACGGATCCACCTTCCTCGACGCTGCAGGTCTGTGTCACCGGTGGGAGCGTAATTCCGTATTCGATCCAGAATTCGAACATCACGCTGGTCTTCGGTGGACCTGCGACTACACATTTTGGACCGCAGGCTCTCCATGGGGTGGTGCGTAAACCTTAGCTCATCGATTGGACGGTTAGTGGACGATGAGCCGGGATGAAGGCTGCCACTCGGGGGGGTGCAGCCTTCCGACTGAAACAACGCAACCGCTGCCCGCCCGGGTGTGGATGCGAAGGTGAATGAATTGAGCGTTTGAGAAATGAGATGGCTGTGGCAAACGAATGGACATGGCGGGTATGGTGCGGCGCCGCGATCCTGTTGGCGGCGCTCTTTAGCCTGGTAAGCGCAGGAAATGCCCGGGCGACACCGTCTGCCGGTTTCACGGCCACAACCATCATGAGCGGACCGTTCGGGGAAATCGATATTTTCAGCAAACCCATCGTCCCGGATTCCATGGAGAACGATCGACGGGCGAAGGCGTGGCTGTCTTCGCAGAAGACCGCGGAACCGTCGGACCTATACGTGCAAAACAATGTATGGCGGCCGGGAGGGAGCACGGGCTGGCACACCCATCCTGGACACAGCCTGATCATTGTCGTAGCGGGAACGGTGACGGAATACCAGGGCCAAGATCTCGACTGTAAGCCGCATGTTTATACCAAGGGCATGACATTCGTCGATCCCCACGGTGATCAGGCACATATCATCCGGAACGAAGGGGACGCCGCGGCACAAACAATCGCTATTCAGCTCATTCCCGCAGGTGTGGCGCGCCGGATTGACTTTGCAGACCCGGGCAACTGCCACTTCTGAAGAGGAAAGGCTGGGGGGAATCGAGAGCTATGAATATCTTCCGACTACGAGGGTTTTACTACATTGCCGCAGCAGTAATCGCCGCAGGCCTCCTGATTCTATCGATGCGTTCGGCAACGCCGGATGGGCAGGCCGTCCTTGCTCCGGTAAACCTCTTCTTTGATGGTCTGGCTAGACGGGATCCCGCAGCGATCCTGGGGTCGGCAATCCCCGGAGCAACGTTTGTATCGATGCAATACGGCACACTGGAACAGATGACATTTGAGCAATTTGCCCAACGGTTGGGAGCGGGAACGACGCACATCGATGAACGCATACACGATCCCCTGGTGCGCATCGATAACGACCTGGCGGTGGTGTGGGCGCCATTTGAGTTTCGGATCGACGGTAAATTAGACCATTGCGGGATGGACTTGTTTAATCTCGTCCACAATGAGGGTAAATGGCTGATCGGGAGTCTCTCCGCCACGCTGACAAAGAATTGCGGGACGAGTTAGTCGCTACAAGCTCTGTTCAAGGTACGCAAAAACAATTTCGCTCGGCGAGAGGGCGTTGGCGGAGACGTGCTCATTGAAATTACGGGGCCACATTAACGAGTCGGCAACGGCATTCAGCGCGGTGCAAGCGCGTCGATCAACTGAGCGCTCGTTGTAACCGTGGCCAGGCTCGGGAACAATCTCTCGACGAGGTAGTTGTGACCTCCCGCATCCAAATCGGCGCAACAGTCTTTGACAACGATCAGGCGATAGTCTTGATCGCTCGCATGAAGGAAAGTCGAGAGGACAACCCCGCTGGTCGCAATCCCAAACAGAATCAGGGTGTCGATCTCCTTTGCCCGCAGAATCATTTCCAGGTCCGTACCCGCAAAGGCACAGATCCGGTGCTTGGTGACGACAATGTCGTCGGCCTGCGGAGCCACGGTTGAGTGAATCGTGCCGGCGGGTCCCAGGAAGAGTTGCTGATGCAGAGGCGACCTTTTGATGGCGCCGAAGAGCGGATTACGCACACTGACTTCCGGCAGCCCGGGACGGAAGCCGGCCTGCACGTGAATAACACTCACCTTCCGGCTCCTGGCGCTTTCCAGTATTTTCGCGGCCCGACCCGGCAAGGCAGGATCATCCTTTGCGTAAATGGCCACGATTCCGGTCTGCAGATCCATGCTGAGCACAGCCGTCCGCTCAGGCTCAAAAGCTAAATCTTCCATTGGCACCCCAACTCCTTGCGGATAAGCCGTGCGGTGTCAGGCCGCGATCGCGCAGGACGCATCCTGACCGCACGCCTCAGATTGTCCCGCATTTTGCATGACAACGTCCAAAAGGCTATCGCCGGAGACATCTGTTCGATAGAGAGGCGCGTTGGAAGTGGGCTTGCCGGTACTCATCGGGGTTCACCTTAAGGTTGGAGGGTGTAAAGAAACGCCTCAAAGGTTCTCAGGGGAAGCCTCTTGACAACTCTCTCCTTCTGCGAGTAGTGTGCCGGAGTTAACGTTAAAGTATTCGTTGCCGTATGCAAGCATTTTTTCGACCCCAGGTCTCAATGAAAGGCCGGTGTCGTTGATCGGCCGATATGCCCGGGACTGAAGTTTTTTGGAGGCGTGGTATGGAAGGTTCACTCGGCTACAGCCGGCGCTGGCCCCTTTCAGCGCTCTTTATCCTTTTTGTTCTTGCTGTACTCATGATTCAGCCCGCCGGAGCCCAACAGGCAAACGCGGCCATCAACGGGGTGGTCAGGGATCCGAGCGGGGCCGCAATCCCAAATGCCCGGGTTGAGCTCACCAACGTCGGCACCTCGGTGGTGAGAACCACTACGACGAACGGCGACGGAGCCTATGCCTTCCCGAGCGTCGTCCCCGGCGTTTATGCCATGCAAGCGGGGGCAACAGGTTTCGCCACGGTGACACAGCCCCAGACAACTCTGGAGGTGAGCCAAACCGCGACGTTCGATTTCCAGCTGAAACTCGGTACCGAACAGCAGAACGTCACGGTGAACGCCACGCAGGTGGCGTTGGAGACTGCGACCTCGGAACTGGGTACCGTCGTCAACACCAAGGAGGTCACCGACCTCCCTCTGAACGGCCGGAATTTTACTCAGCTATTGACCGTTACGGCAGGCGTCGCGAACATCAATCGCGATCAGAGCGCAAACGGGGGCAGCGGATGGGCTGGCAACTCGCTCGGAAGTTTTACCTTCCCGGCAGTGAACGGCGCTCGCAACCGCAGCAATTATTTCGTGTTGGACGGGGTCAACGATCTGAACACGATGCTTGGGATGTATAACTACTCGCCGATCGTGGACGGCATTCAGGAATTCAAGACCCAGGGCCACAACGACCTGGCCGAGTATGGCGGTGCTGCCGGAGGCATCGTGAGCGTGGTCACCAAGTCCGGGACCAACCAGTTCCACGGCGCCCTGTGGGAGTTCTTGCGCAACGCGGATATGGATGCACGCGGTTACTTCGAATCAACCCTGCCGCCGCTGAAACAAAATCAATATGGCGCTTCCGTGGGCGGTCCGGTTTGGATTCCGAAGGTGTATAACGGCAGGAATAAAACCTTCTTCTACGCGGCCTTTGAGGGCTTCCAGATCCGTTCCGCGATAACCACCGGAGCCCTTGCGCCGACGGCTGCGGAGCGCGGCGGCGATTTCAGCGGACTGGGCGTACCGATCTACGATCCGGCGACGACCACTCTCGATCCCGCAACCGGCACCTACTCGCGCACCGCGTTCCCTGGTAACGTTATCCCGGCCAACCGGATTAGTCCGATCTCAGCACTTTTCCAGACACTCATCCCGCAGGCTGGCCCGTTGGTAAACGGGAGCAATGTCTATTCGGCCGGACCAGCCTCGACCAGCCAAAATTCGGGAACGGTTCGTGGAGATCAGAATTTCGGCAACAATAACCAGCTTATGTTTCGCTTCAGCGATTTTGGCCAAAACGTGGCCAACACGACGTCCATAGTCGGGCTAAACACGATCTACATTTTCGGCCACAACTACGTAGGCCACTGGACTCACACCTTTAGTCCGACCGCCTTTTCGGATGTGTATTTCGGCAGGAACTTCGGAGACACCACCACCGGCACCGGGTTTCCCGGGGAAACCCCGGCGTTTCTTAGTCAGTTGCAGACACTCGGGGTGTCGACGTCCTGGATGACTCTGAACAACAAGCTGTACGCACCGCAGTGGAGTGCGGATAACTATCTCTCGCTGTCCGGCTCGCAGCTGCAGGAAACCCGGTTGGCGGATAACTGGCAGTGGGGCGGCGCGTTTACCAAGATCATCGGCAAACACACAATCAAAGGCGGGGGCGATTTCCAGAGCAATAACTTCCGTTCACCGATTGCCTACTCCTCAGCGTCTTTCGGCACCGCGCAGACCGCGGGCCTCGGGGCAGCGCAGGGCCAGGGAGGAAACGCCTGGGCATCCCTGTTGCTTGGTTTTCCCCGTGAGGCCACTTATCGAAACATCCTCGAGGTGGCTGGCGGTGGCTGGATTGATGGCTTGTTCGCTCAAGATCAGTTCAAAGCGACGAGCCGTCTTACGATCAATGTTGGATTCCGCAACGACTTCGTGTGGACACCGATCTACGGGACGGGTAACGGCGCCAATTTCTATACCGGTAATGCTAACCCCATCACCGGCCAGTACGAGCTCAATGCGCTCCCATCTAACTGCTCGGCAACGCAGGGTGCGCCCTGCATACCGGCCGGCATCTACACAGCATCGACCACTCCAGCGCCGGGCGGGCTTCCCGTGCACGCCTACGTCAACCCGGCCTCCGATCATCGCGTGATCAGGAACTCGCTGTTCGACTGGTCCGGCCGGGTCGGCTTGGCCTACCGCATCGGGGACAAGATGGTCGTCCGTTCAAGCTATAGCCGTTTCTACGACGCGTGGGCCACGACGGTCCAGCTGTCGCAGAATTTCGGCGGCAACTGGCCGGCCGTGAACACCCTCGACAACGCCGGGCTAAACGTCAATACTCCAACCGCACCTGCCAACGATCCGCTTGCATTGGGGGCCGGCGGAGCACTGATTTATCCCATCAATGACTTCAGTCAGGTTAGCCAGTGGATGGTGGATCCGAACTTCAGGACTCCGTATATGGACCAGTGGAATGTCGGCGTCGAGCGGGAGTTACCAGCGAATTCCGTTCTCGATGTCAACTACGTCGGTTCCGTCGGCAGGCATCTGGATTGGGGTCCCATCATGAACACGCCCCCTCCGGGACCTGGCGATGTCCAGCCCCGGCGGCCGTACCCCTACATGTTGCAGCAATGGTTCGACCAGAGCGTCGGAAACAGCCGCTACGATGCCCTGCAGGTCACTTTGAACAAGCGCACCAGCCATGGCGTTACTTTCCTGGTCGCCTACACGCTGTCCCATTCGAACGACGACGGCTGCGGGCTAGGTGCAAACTGCAACTCGACGCAACCTTACAACCGGAGCGCCGACTACGGCACGTCAGACACGAACCAGGAGAACGCGTTCTCGGCAGCATTCACCCTGCAGTCGCCCTTCACCACCTCTTCCAACAAGTGGGCCTCCAACCTGGCTGGGGGATGGGCGCTCAATGGCATTGCCCAGATCGCTTCGGGGTGGCCTTACACCATAACCAACAGCGGGGACCCGGAGAACGTTGGCTCGATCAGTCAGGAACGTGTGAACGTGGTCGGCAATCCGAACAGTGGGCCCGGTCTCCACACTCCGGGGCAATGGTTTAATGTGAATGCCTTTGCATTGCAAGCACCATACACGTACGGCAATGAGAAGGTGAACCCGCTGACTTCGGACGGGACTAAGAACCTCGACTTGTCCCTGTTCCGAACGTTCCACGTAGGACTTGGAGAATCGAGATACTTTGAATTCCGGGCCGAAGCATTCAACCTCTTCAACAGAGTTATGTTCGCCATTCCGAATTCGGCGCTCGGCGGGGCTAACTTTGGAGCGGTCACAACGAGCAGCGCCTCGGGCAACGGCACCGGCCAGCAAAACCAACCGCGTCAGTTGCAGCTGGCCCTGAAGTTCATCTACTAGGCCGGGTCTAACCAAAGGCGTCACTGCCACGCACTGCGGCAGTGACGCCTTTTGCCTTCGAGGCCTCGAGCAATGCAATCTGAAGAGTCACGGGTAAAAGAGGAATGGGTTCGGGTTCGATCATCCTGGTTTCCGCTGCCCTACTGGGTGTACTCATGCTGGCCCAGGGCACAGCCCCGCCGATCAGGTTCGAGGACATCGCCGAACGAGCCGGAGTACATTTTGTAACCGAAAACTCGTCTACTCCGGAGAAACACCAGCCCGAGACAATGCCCGCAGGGGTTGCGCTGTTCGACTACGACGGGGATGGCCTGCTCGACATCTACCTGGTCAACGGCGCGGAGATGCCGACGCTGGTGAAAACAGGCCCGAAATTCTACAACCGCCTGTTTCGCAACAACGGTAACGGCACCTTCACCGACGTCACGGAGCATGCGGGAGTCACGGGAGCCGGTTATGGAATGGGCGTGGCCGTGGGTGATTACGACAACGACGGCCGCCCAGACTTGTTTGTCGCCAACGTCAACGGAAATCAGCTTTTTCACAATAATGGGGACGGCACCTTCACGGACGTCACCGCCAAGGCAGGCCTCAGCGGCGCTCTGCACAACGGGCACAAGATGTGGTCTATCGCCGCGGGCTGGTTCGACTATAACCGCGACGGACTGCTGGATCTGTTTGTAGTGAATTACTGCGACTGGGATCCTCGCTACGAACCCAAATGCATGGGTATCGACGGCCGTGGATATTGCCACCCTGACAGTTTCCCTCCGCTGACCAACACGCTGTATCGCAACAACGGCGATGGCACATTCACCGATGTTTCGGCGGAAACCGGAATTTCCAGGGTCCAGGGCCGGGGAATGGGCGTAGCGTTTGCCGATTACGACAATGACGGCTGGCCTGATGTCTTTGTCGCTAATGACAACAGCCCTAACCTGCTCTTCCGTAACATTGGCGGGAAGCGATTCGAAGAGGTGGGCCTGCAGGCGGGGGTGGCTTACAACGAGGAGGGCAACGTCCTGGCTGGAATGGGTGTCGATTTCCGTGATGTGAACAACGATGGGCTGCCGGATCTCTGGCACACTGCCATCGAAAACGAAACCTTTCCCCTTTACATAAACAACGGCAAAGGAGCGTTCGCGAACGCAACGCAACCAAGCCGCCTCGCGAATTTGACCAGGCCGATGTCCGGTTGGTCGAACGCGATTGTCGATCTCGACAACGATGGCTGGAAGGACCTCGTGGTAGCCCGGAGCAATGTGCTGGACAACATTGAGCAAATCTCGCATCATTTTCGCTATGCCGAACCGAACTCTGTCTTTCGCAATTTGGGTAACGCGCAGTTTGAGGATGTGAGCGCTACGGCTGGAGCCGATTTCACCCGGGCTGCCCCCCATCGCGGCCTCGCCTACGGGGACCTCGACAACGATGGCCGCGTGGATCTGGTGATCACAGCTCTCGGCTCCCCAGTCAGCGTGCTGCACAACATCAGCGAAACGCACAATCACTGGCTGCTGCTTAAACTGTCTGGGACCAGGAGCAACCGAATGGGAATCGGCGCCCGGATTCGGGTAACGACCGACGATGGCCGCAGACTCTACAATGAGGCGACAACCAGCACGGGCTACGCCGCTTCGAGCGATCCGCGCGTTCACTTCGGTTTAGGTGGTTCACGCGTAGTTCGTGAAATCGAGATCCGCTGGCCGTCGGGTACGCGCCAGGTGCTGCAAAACGTGGCCGCCGATCGTGTGATGGAAGTTACCGAGCCAAGCGATGGGGATCAGCGATAACGTGGCCCAACGAGGTTGAATCAGTTTGAGGCTTGTTCCATCATGCCGGGTCCTCTGTAACGTTCTCCTGCTGTTTTTCGCGGCGAGAGCGTGGGCGCAGTTGCCGTCTTCCTGCAAAGCTCCGGCGTCGGCCGCCAACCCGCCCGCGGGCACACCTCCCGCCAAAGTCTATGACGCTGTCGGCGCGTGGTTTGCCCAGAAGGGCGACTTCAAATGCGCGGTCGCGGCCTTCGACCAGGCGCTCCGGCTGGAGCCGCATTCAGCCGAGGCCCATTTCGATCTCGGGCTCGTCCGCCAGCGTCAGGAGCAGAACGACGCCGCTATCCAGGAGTTCCGGCGGGCGCTGCAGTATGATCCGGGGCTGCTACAGGCACGTTGCGCACTGGGCTCGGCGCTGCCCAACGCGGGCGAAGCGGAAGGCGAGTTTCGCAAGGCCCTTGCCGTCAACCCGAACCTGATCTGCGCCCTCGACGGGCTGGCCCAGGTTCTGCTGAGCGGGGGACGATACGATGCTGCTCTGGATTATTGGCGCCAGGCCGTCCGCATTCAGCCCGATGATTCCGACTTGCAGCTCGCTTTGGCCACGGCTACCTATAAGGCTGCAAAGGCCAGGCAGGGCGATGGGCTGCCACCGGTCGAAGGCTCCACGGTGGCGGACGCGATTCAACTTTTCACGGAATTGCTTAGCAAACATCCGGACGTGACGCCTGCGCATTTCACTCTGGGCAACATCTACGCCAACGAGCAGCGCTTTCGCGAAGCTGCGGATGAGTACCGTGTGGTCGTCCAGCAGGACCCGAAGAACACCGCTGCCCTTGCGGCCGAGATCAAGGCGCTGGTCGACGTGACAGCATATACCGAGGCGCTTGCGCCGGCTCGCGACTACGTGCGCCGCAAGCCAGACGATCCTTCGGGCCACGTTTTGCTGGGTATGGTGTACCGCGGGCTGGGCGAGTACGCAAAGGCCGAGCCGGAACTTGAGTTGGGAGCTGCCAAGACGCCCGACGATTTTGAAGCACGCTATCAGCTAGGGTTCGTTTTGGCTCGACTGGGAAAGCCCGACCTGGCTTTGCCGCATCTGCGAAAAGCCGTCGCGCTGAATCCGGGGGATAAGTCGGCCCAGTTCCAACTCGCCGCGGTTCTGCGCACTCTTGGCCAGAACCAGGAGGCGCAGAGCATCGTCGAACAGTTCCGCAAGACAACAGACATTGAGTTTCGCCATAGCCAGCTCACCACCGACGGCGTTAAGGCCAATGACCTGTTGCAGGCAGGCAAGCCGGCCGAAGCGGCGGAGATCTATCGCCACATGCTCGAAGAAAAACCGGACAGTGCCTGGACAGCCTACAACCTCGCGCTGGCGCTCGAAGCCATGCACGATGCGCAGGGCGCCGAGGAGGCGCTTCGTAAAGGAATCGGCATCGATCCAAAGCTGGCCAAAATTCCCGCCGAATTAGGCCAACTGAAATTGACGGAAGGCGACGTGGACTCCGCCCAACACTGGCTCCAGTCCGCGCTTGACCTCGAGCCTCAGCTGGTCGACGCCCGAGGGAATCTGGCGATGATCTACGC
>JBARKD010000649.1:0-2166 GCA_049800615.1 Acidobacteriaceae bacterium
GTTGGACAGCTCGTTGATATGTTCCGCAGCCTGCCCAGGATTCACCTGCCAACCGTGGCCATATCGGCGGTAGTCGTGGCTGGAGTTTTTGCCTTCAGTAGGTTTGCCCCCAAAGTTCCGGGGTCTCTGCTCGCGGTCGCCGGTGCGATTGGCGCGAGCTCAACCTGGAATTTCGCGGGTCACGGCATCGCTATCATCGGACCGGTGGTTGGGGGGCTTCCACACTTAGGGTTGCCGGACGTGCGTTGGAAGGACGTCGTACCGCTGCTCGGCGTTTCCGTCTCCTGCTTTGTGATGATCGTTGCCCAAAGCGCGGCTACAGCGCGTTTCTACGCGGGGCGCCATCATCAGCATCTGGACGAAAGCACAGACCTGGCCGGCTTGTCTGCGGCCAACGCCGCGGCAGCATTGAGTGGAACGTTTGTGGTGGACGGAAGCCCAACTCAAACCGCAATGGTCGGAATCTCCGGCGGTCAGAGCCAGCTTGCCCAGGTGGCTACCGCAATAACCGTTGCGTTCGTTCTGCTCTTTTTGACCAGGCCTCTCCAATACCTGCCACGCTGCGTGTTGGGAGCCATCGTATTTTTCATTGCTGTCCGTCTGATCGATTTGCGTGGCTTGCGCGACATTCGACGCGAGAGTCCCGGGGAGTATGCGCTAGCCGTGTTTACTGCGGCCGTCGTTGTGCTGGTCGGTGTCGAGCAGGGCATTCTATTAGCCATGGTGCTGTCGCTTCTGCGGATTGTGCGGCACAGCTATCGTCCTCACACTGGGGTCCTGGACGTAAGCCAACATGATGCGTGGCGGTTAGTGCCGGCAGTTCCAGGTGCGGTGACGGAACCAGGTTTGATCATCTATAGCTTCGGAGCAGCGCTCTTCTACGCGAATGCGAGCCTGTTTGACAAAGAGGTTCGAGGCTTGGTCGGGCCAACTCCTTCACCCGTGCGCTGGCTGATCGTCGATGCGGAAGCGATCACGAATGTGGATTATACGGCGGCCCGTATGGTACGACAGCTTCACAAGGAATTGGTCGACCGCGGAGTTGTACTGGCGTTCGCTCGCTCGCCTCTCTCTCTGAAGACGGACCTGGATCGGCATCTCTTGACTCAAGTCATCGGCCCGGCGCAGTTTTTCGACCGCCTTCACGATGCGGTGGCTGCATTCGCAAAACTCAAAGGCCCATAAGCAAGGACGTTTCTATGACTCGTTGCGGATTCCTCACGCCGCATCGGTCCTGGTAGACGCCCGTGCGTCCCGGTTGGTGCGATGGTATCGACCGATACGTTCGTCCAATTGTTTCGCCTGCAAGCTTTCTGTGTAATGGAAAGTATGCATCACGCCTAAATTACAAGGAGCGGTTTACATGCTAAACGAGAGAACAGCCGTCATGATGGGACCACAACAAGGTTTGGCTGCGGCGCATCAGCCGGGGCAGGACGTTTTCAAATCGGTCCTGTCCGAAGACATCAACTGGAAGCCCTTCGCGGCATTCCCACCTTCGGTCCGCCTGGCAGTCGTTGTCGGTCAACCATCGGAGGCCGGCCCCTATACGATCAGAGTCAGAGTGCCTCGCGGCGTGAAACTCATGCCACACCGACACCCAGAGGATCGTGTCTACACAGTTATTTCGGGCGTCTTCTACATCGGCCTGGGCGATCAGTTCAACCCCGACAAGCTGGAGGCTTATCCGCCGGGAAGCGTCATCGTTCTGCCCAGCAACACGTCCCATTTCCACTGGGCGAAATCCAGTGAGTACGTCACGCAAGTGACGGCGATTGGACCGCTTGGACTTGAATACCTCAGTGCGGAAGACGATCCAAGAAACCACAAATCCTAGCAGGCGTTCGCGTGTTTACGCGACGCAGGATTGGGTAGAAGCATCGCGTCTGGCTTGATCGCAATCGTTCGGGATGCATGTTGATCGAGTTTAGAATTGTTTGTGAAGGAGAACACACCGTGAGCAAGCACCTCGAATCGTTGTACCGGAATCTTCTCCAACGGCAAGCTGCCACATAACCTAAATGGTTTGCAACTGGTCGAGGAGTAGGCAAGTGTATAATCCGCCGATGCAGGCAATACCTTGGAGCACAATTGCGCTCGGGTCGCTGTTGCTCGTCTCGGCCCGCTCATCAGGAGGACAGGAAGTGAAATCTCCGCAGCCTGAAA
>JBARKD010000650.1:0-16882 GCA_049800615.1 Acidobacteriaceae bacterium
CGCCTGGCCCGGGAAACCGCGGAGACCAATCAGAATAGCCGCTCCATCGAGCAGGTAAGCGCAACCTCCAACGTCAATTTCGATCTGCTCGCCGAATACAATCCATTGCCGGAGAAGGCGGAAAAACAACCTGAAGCAGCAGGAACCAAGGCGCCGAAAGCTGTCGGCAAAGGCCGGAAGCCGCGCCCGGCGAGAAAGGTTGCCCAAAAATGAAACGGCCTGGCGGCAACCTGTTCAGCGTGCTCAACCTGCACTTCGCTGGTGTGGCCGCGCTTCTGATCCTCAACCTCGTTCTCGGCATTCGGCTCTTTCTGGCCTGGAATACGCTGCGCGCGTCCGGCGAGGCCCAGCTTCAGCAGGAGCAGGCAGCGTATCGCGCGCTGCAGATTGAGATGAGCCCGGTAAAAGGATTGCCGCAGAAGGTCTCGCTATCCAGCAAACAGGCGGACGAGTTTTATGCTGCACGCTTTCCCACCGCCTACTCGACCATCTCGGCTGCGGTCAACGACCTGGCCTTGAAGAATTCGGTGCGTCTCAGCAGCCTCGCCTATACCGCAAGGCCGGCGCTTCCGGGTTTAGCTGAAGTTCGCATGGATGCCAGTCTCAGCGGCGAGTATCCGTCGCTCATGCACTTTATCAACGGGCTGGAGCGGAGCAAGACATTTTTCCTGATTGATGGATTGACTCTGACCGGGTCACAGGGCGGTCTGGTGAACTTACGCTTGCGTCTCACCACTTACCTTCATGCCTCCGACGCGAATCAGCTAGCGCCCGTAAGCCAGGGTGAAGAAACGCCGGCAGGCGAGGAGAACCGCTGATGGCTCTCAAGATCGGGGCGGAAGACAAGAAGAAGGTCTACGTGGCATCAGGCCTGGGCGCGGTCATGCTCATTCTGCTGGTGCGTTTTCTCTGGCAGACATTTGGGCCTTCCCCAGCCCAGCCACCCGCTTCGGCGCCGGTGGTCACCGTGGCGCGCCCCGCCGCTACCAGTGCGGTATCCTCTGAAGGCCCAGCTGCGCCAATGTACGGGCGCCAGGCTACAAAAGTCGGTGGACTAGCTGCGCTGGATCCTACGCTGCATCCGGAAATCATGCGCGCGACTGAGTCGCTGGAGTACACCGGGAATGGGCGCAATATCTTTTCCCAGTTTTCCGCGCCGCCGGTCATTCCGAAACCGATTGCCTCGATCCGTCAGGCAGCAATTGATACCGGGCCGCCGCCCCCCCCGCCGCCACCCCCGATTAATCTCGGGTTTTACGGATACGCGGCGGAGAAAACAGGTCAGAGACAAGTGTTCCTGTTGCACGGTGACGACATCTTCATCGCTTCGGAAGGGGAAGTCGTGGACCGCCGTTACCGCGTTGTCAAAATCAACGCGGCATCCGTCCAAGTAGAGGACATCCCTTACCACAACACGCAGACGCTTCCCCTTCGCCAATGATCGCCAAACCAAATGCGCCGCGCCATGGATCCTCCCACGAGGAAGGATTTCTGCTGCTCGGCGTTCTCTTCATGATCATTTTGGTCCTGTTGGCGCTGGCCGTCGCTGCGCCGAAGATCGCGGAATCCATTCGCCGCGACAAGGAAGAGGAAACCATTCATCGGGGAATGCAGTATGCCCGGGCGATCCAGCTTTTCTACAACAAAACTGGACGGTATCCCAACACCATCGACCAGCTGATGAAGACCGACAATCAGCGCTTTTTGCGCAAACGCTACCTGGACCCGATGACCGGAAAAGACGACTGGCGCCTGATCCACTATGGCGAAGCAACACCGGTCATGGGGGGTGGCTTCTTCGGCCAGGGCGCGCCGCAGGGCGGCGGCATCACGCCAACTGGAGCGACCACTGGCTCTGCCTCAAATTCATCGTTTGGATCTTCGTCGTCCTTTGGATCTTCGTCGTCCTTTGGATCTTCGAGTTCTCCCACGGGTTCTTCCTCGAACTCTCCCACGGGGTCGTCGGGATCAGTATTTGGAAGCAGCGGTTCGTCGTTTACCTCGGGATCTTCTACGTCTCCCTTCGGTGGGAGCTCAGGCTCGTCTTTCGGCAATTCTTCGTCGTCCTTCGGCAATTCTTCGAGTAGTTCTCCGACGTCGACGACCGGTAACAGCGACTCGAGTTCAGGTGGTTTTAGTTTCTCCAGTGGGTCCGGGGGTGCGACAACTGGTGGGACGGGGGGCATTGGTGGCGCGACAGGCGGCCCGGGGGGTTCGAACACGATTGGAGGACCGCAGACCACGGGACAGACCAACGGCGCCTTCGGATCACCCGGAGTATCCGTGGGTGGGGCGCCGATCGTGGGAGTTGGTTTGCTGAACAAGAGTGCCTCCATCAAGGTTTTCAGGAAGCAGGATCACTACAACAAGTGGGAATTTGTTTTCGATAACACGCAGACTACAGCGGTGGCCGGTGGCAGCATTACGCCCACGGGGGCAACCAACGGCACGACGGGTAGCGGCTTCAACTCCGGCAACGGAACGTCAGGTAACGGTTTCGGGAGCAGTAACAACAACGGGTTTGGATCTGGTAACAGCAACGGATTCGGGTCCAGTAACAGTAACAGCAACGGTTTTGGATCCAGCAGCGGTTCTGGCTTTGGATCGAGCAGCGGTTCTGGATTTGGATCGAGCAGCGGTTCTGGATTTGGATCGAGCAGTGGATCTGGCTCGAACAACGGCTTTGGCTCCAGCAACGGCTTTGGCTCCAGCAACGGATCCGGGGCCGGCTCAAACAACGGCTCTGGTTCGGGATCGCCGCCAGCGAACCCGGTGAGCCCTACCAACAATCCATCTCAATAAACGGAAGCTGATGGTACGGGCACCGGACCATATTTAAAAGCCATTCCGTCTACATCGAGTGCAGAGACTGTGCCGATCCCCTCAGCGCTTCTGGAAATCAGGAGACCCCAGCAACAAGCCTGCCAACAGGGCTGCTTGCTTATCCGTCGGCCCGGGTATTGGTGTCGGGAGATCCATCAATTGAACGAAAGCGGCGCGGACAGGGATGGTTCCTGCCTGCTTGGCGCCGGGCTTAGGGGGCTCTGGCGCAGCCACCGCAAGCGGACCCTGCGCAGCCAGCTGATCCGCCTGCTCGAGGACAGTCCGCCGCGCCTGCGGGTCCAGCTGCCCATCCAAAAGGACGGTTTCCAATTTCGCTTCCTTCTGGTCAATGGGCGCGGAATCCGGTGCCTGAAGTTTAATCAGTGCATCCAGGTCCGTGGCCGTTCCTAGCTTGTGGTTGGCAAGAGCCAAGGCAATGTTGATACGGCTGAGCAGATCGCCGGAGTTGACCCACGGCCCCGCCGCCCAGGAGTAGCCGTTCGGCGTTTGGCAGCCGTAGAAAGGCATTCCGAGCTGGGCCATGGCGTTTAACACAATCGCAGGGCGCTCAATCTCGCCGCCGGTTGCGCGGATTGCCGAAAGAACAAACTCCTCCGGCGTCTTCACTTTGGCGCGGTAAGCCTCACGAGACCAGAACTCGGGCGAGTTAAACATGGTGCGCAGTACCTGGCGAATATCTCCGTCGGTTTTGACATAGGTCTTCGCCATACGATCGACCAAGGCAGGCGGCGGAGTGTCGCTGACAAAACGCTCCGCAAGCTGTTGGGAAAGATGGTGGGCCGTAGCCGGGCTGGTCGCCAGCTGGTGTAGCACAGCGAGGCCTTCCTGCTCACCGTTCTCCTGGATGGTTTTGCCGAGCACAACCTTCGCACCCGGCTCGTGACGGCGCTCATTGAAGGTAAAGTCTCCGCCCTTGCGTGGCTCCTCGATTGTCCAGCCGGTGAAGACCTTAGCCACTTCAGTCACATCCTTTTGGGTATACCCTCCGTCCACGCCCAAAGTGTGCAGCTCCATCAATTCGCGAGCATAGTTTTCATTCAGCCCGGGCTCTCGATTGTTCACCGCGGGGTTGGCTTGAGCCCGCATGGCGGCCAGCGAATGCGGTCCGATGCTGGTGTGGTTATCGAGGTAAAAGAGCATCGCCTGGCTCTTCGCTGTAGCCACAAGAAGGTCTTCGAACTTGCCCAGGGCGCGCGGCGCAATCACGTTCTGCTGGTAGTCGACTGAATACCAGGGCGCAAGCGGTCCTTTCTTCAAATAAACGTTGAAGTGATTCAACCAGAAATCTGTCATCACGGCCTGCAACTGCCGCTGGCTATAGACGTCGGTCAGCAGCCTGGTCTGCAACAATTCACCGCTCACCAGCAGGGTCGGATTTAAAAGCGCAATCACGGTTTCTTTTTGCTGTGCTGTCATACCGGCCGTGAGCTGCATCTTCTCTTCCGGCGTCAGGCTCTTCATAAAGCCCGGCAGTTGGCCCGGCTTCATGCTGATCAGCTTTTCCAGGCGCTGGGCGGGAGACAGGTTGACGATCTGGGTCGAGGCTAGATCGGCATAGAGTTTCTGCTCATGCACGGTGATGGATGGAGAGGTTGCGGCGTCCTCGAGCGCCATCGCGTCGGCCATCAGGGTATCTTTGCCCTTCATATCCGGATGATTCGCGGCGCCATTTGCGACATTTTCGGAACTGGCGCCAGGCGTTTCCATGGGGGCGGTGGTCGTCTGCTGCTTCGCCGCCTCCTGAGCCTGCTTCGCTTTCCTTTCTTCGTAGGCGAAAATCTGGTTCTGATAGATGGCGCGCTCCACGCGATCCTGCGGCACAGGAATTTTCCCATCGGCTGCGGCACGAATCTGCGCCGCGGAGGGAAAGTCCTGGACTAATTGCTGCTGGTTCAAGCGCATTGCGGGGAAACTCTGCAGACGAGCGTCCAGCAAGCTGTCGTCGATTTGTTCTGGATTGAGCTGCATTTCGATCCATTTTTTGACGCCAATGGCCTGCACTCGTTCCAGATCGTCGGGCCGGGGACCGAAGGTAAGCCGGCTAAGCGCATGTTCCGCCTTTTCCTGTTCCGTCAAAGACCTTCCGGTCGACGTTCGTTTATGCAGGGCGGGGATGGGGACCGCCAGCATCATGGCCGGATCCTGTAGCAGGGTGAGGATCAGGCAGCCTGCCAGCAAGCGGCTCCAAGAGCCGGTACAGAGGCCGTTACAAGGGCCGTTACAAGGGCCAATTGCAGAACGTGACGAAAAAGGCATGGTCGAGCGACTCCACAAACATTCGTCTAAAGGCTGCCGAAAAACAGAGCAACGGCTCGGAGAGCCCCACAAGATGGCAAGCTACTTACCCAGAGACGCAGCATCTAGCGCCTCGCTCGTTGCCCGGCGCGTTTTTGCGGCAGCCAGTCAGTCATTCAGACCCCAGGGACCCGCTGAAGTCGCGCTTTGCGGTGGCCGGTCCCGCAAAAGCGGAGACGGCTATCCGGCGGTATTTTCTACCGCGGGTTCCAGGGACGGCGGAAGAATGCCTATAGCCTGGTAGATAGGCCGGATTTGCTCGCGAATGGAGGGCAACCGGAAGGCAAACCATATCGCCCCCAGGATTACCATAGTTCCAGTAATCATCACGGTGTGGGGAGCTCCCAGTCTATGCGCCAGGCCGCCGGCCAGCAGGCTGCCAAAGGGTGACATCCCGACGAACGCCATCGTGTAGTAGCTCATTACCCGGCCACGGCGATCTTCCGGGACGACCGTTTGGATGATGGTATTGCTCGCCGCCATCCCCTGCATCATGCCAAACCCGGTAAACATCATCATCAGCAGCGAAAACCACAGCACGTGAGAAAGCCCGAAGAGAATCAAACCGGCGCCAAACGAGCCAGCCGCGATCGGAATCATCCGTCCTAACCCGAGCACGGTCTTGCGAACGGCCAGCGAAATGGCAGAGATCAAAGCGCCCACCCCGGCCGCTCCCATCAACCAACCCAAGGTATGAGCGCCACCGTGAAGCACTTGAGCGGCGAAGATCGGCATCAGCACGACGTAGGGCATTCCCATCAGGCTGGTCAGGGCGAACAGAAGCAGGATCGTGCGCACAGGGGAGAATCCGGACACATACGCCCACCCTTCTTTGAGCTGCATCAGCATGGACGATGCGGCCGTCCGCGCGGGTAGCGGTTTGATCCGCATCATGAGGAGCGAAACAATCACGGCAAGATAACTCAAGCCGTCGATAAGGAAGCAATCCCCTTCGCCGCGCGCTGCCATGACCAGGCCTGCCAGCGACGGACCTACCAGGCGCGCCATGTTCACCATGGACGAATTGATTGCGATCGCGTTCCCAAGGTCGCGCTTGTCCACCATTTGCACCAGGAAGGCCTGGCGGCCGGGCATGTCAAAGGCGTTGATCAAACCCTGAAAAGCGCTTAGAACCAGGATTTCGCCGATGGTGATTCGCTTGGAAAGCGTCAAGCCGGCCAGCAACAGAGATTGGATCGCGGCCAGTATCTGGGTACATAGCAAAACGTTTCTGCGGTTGAGGCGGTCCACCCAAACCCCGGCAAAGGGCGCCAGCAGAAAGGTCGGGATTTGCCCCACGAATCCCACCGTACCCAGCAACAGCGCGGACCCAGTGAGCCGGTAGACCAGCCAACTGGTCGCAACCCGCGTCATCCACGTACCGATGAGCGAAATGCTCTGGCCGCTGAAGAACAGCTTGAAATTGCGGTACCTGAGAGCCCGCCAGGCGTAGGAGATACCTGACAAGCCACCCCCCTGCTTCTCTTCGGTTGCAGCCAAAGTTGTTCCTCAACGGTCTATTAATTGGATAGATGCAAGTCATTCCTCGCCCGGCGTGGCGTCGAACGGAAGCCAGACCTGCTTATGAAAAAGTACAATCTGCAGTGGAACGTTGAGGTGCCGATTGTTGTTTTTTCGTGACAATCCACTGTTGTGGATTTGGGCAGTGTTCGGGGTGCTCTGGATGCTGCCGGCAGCTTTTACCAAGAAAACCGTCCAGAAACAGGGAACTGCCGCACGCATTTCGCAACTGGCATTACTGGTGACAGCGTACGTTCTTCTGACAGATGTAAGTCTCGGCTGGGATTTCCTGAATAATCGGCTGATTCCCCAGGCGAAAGCGGTCCCGATAACAGGCTATGTTTTGCTGGCGGCTGGCCTGCTGTTCGCCGTGTGGGCGCGCGTTCATCTGCGTGGCAACTGGAGTTCCGATGCCGTCCTCAGGCAAGACCACACCCTGATAGACTCCGGGCCTTACCGCCTCGTCCGCCATCCAATCTACACGGGGCTTCTTTTGGCGCTGGTGGGGACCTCGCTCGTGCTGGGTGCTGAGCTGCGATGCTTGCTTGGCGTAGTTTTGGCGGCCATCGCCTGGAAATTTAAATCCAACAACGAAGAGGCGCTCATGGTAAAAAAGTTCGGCGACCGGTACGTGCGCTATCGCACGCAAGTTAAAGGGCTCGTGCCCTATATCTGGTAGCCGCTGCAACCCCTGGCTCGCATCCTGCACCCAAACAAAAAATCGCGCGAAATTCAGGAGAAAGCCATGGCTGTCACTGCCGCAAGCAACAAGAACGAAAAAACCGAAACTGCCATCACCCGCGAAGAATTAGTTGCCCTGCTTAATGAAGACCTCGCCCGGGAGTACCAGGCGGTCATCTCCTATGTCACCTATTCCCAGGTTTTGAAGGGCGCTGCCTACATGAATATCGCCGCGGAGCTGGCGGTGCACGCCACGGAAGAATTACAGCATGCATTGACACTCGCTAACCAGATCGACTACATGGGTGGCATGCCGGTCGTGGTTCCGAAGCCGGTCAAGACTTCGGACAAGGCGGAAGAGATGCTGCGCTTCGATCTGGATAACGAGAATGAGACCATCCGCAATTACCGGGTGAGGATCCGCCAGTGCGATGCACTGGGCGAATATGCGACTGCGGAACACATCCGCGAAATCCTGTTGCAGGAGCAGGATCACCAGATTGCCCTGGCGACTGCGCTGGGAATCGACCCGCCGAATCTCAGCGAACCCTCCAAGCCTTCACAGGAATGACGGCCTCATAGGCTCGGAAACGCGGCCGGTGGCCTGAAAAGAAGGGACACCGGCTGCTTTTGCCCCTGCTTCCCGCCATTCCGTCCTCCCGGGACGGCGCTAAAGCTGCAAATCTTTGTCTCATCAGCCGGCGGAGACCCGCTCGGTTAAACTTGAAGTACCGCCATGTTTGAAAACCTATCCGAGAAGCTGCAGCGGGCCTTCAAGAATCTCCGTGGCCAGGGCACTGTCAGTGAAGAAAATATCGGGGAAGCCCTCCGCGAAATCCGTATTGCCCTGCTGGAAGCTGACGTTAACCTCAATGTAGTCAAAGAGCTAATCGACCATATCCGAGAGAAAGCTCTGGGCCAGCAGGTGATGACAGCCCTCTCGCCTACGGAGCAAGTCGTCAAGATCGTTCGCGACGAGTTGATTGCCCTGTTGGGCAAAGATACCGCCCGGTTCAACTTTGCCTCTCGTCCGCCTACGGTGATTTTGATGGCCGGCTTGCAGGGGTCGGGCAAGACCACCACCTCGGGCAAGCTTGCGGCGTGGCTGCGAAAGGGCGGCCATCGACCTTTGCTGGTTTCGGTGGACGTCTACCGGCCGGCAGCGCGGGAACAGCTCAAGATTGTCGCCAACTCCATCAAGGTCAACCTGTACGAGGGTGACACCAAGGGTGAAGCTCCGGGATCGGCCCTGGTGGAACGGCTGGCAAAGGAGGCGCGGCGCGAAGCGATCAATTCGGGCTGCGACACTCTGATCGTCGACACAGCCGGACGCCTGGCCCTGGATGAGGAACTGATGCGGGAAATGAGGGGGCTCAAGGCACTTCTCAATCCACAGGAGATTCTGTTCGTCGCCGACGCGATGACCGGTCAGGACGCGGTCCACTCCGCAGGCGAATTTCACAGGCAATTGGCCCTGACCGGCACCGTGCTGACCAAGATGGATGGGGATGCCCGCGGCGGGGCAGCCCTTTCCATCCGCCACGTCACCGGCCAGCCGGTCAAGTTCATCGGTACCGGCGAGAGGCCTGAGGCCTTTGAACCCTTCCACCCTGATCGAATTGTCGGCCGGATCCTGGGCCTGGGCGACATGATGACGCTCATCGAACGGGCGGAAGAAACCCTGGATAAAAAGAAGCAGGAGGAGTTCGCGCGAAAAGCCCTCTCCGGAGATGGCTTTTCTCTGGAGGACTTTCGCGATCAGCTGCGCCAAATCCGTAAGCTCGGTTCCATGCAAAGCATTCTGAAGATGCTGCCGTCGGTCGGCCCATTTCAAGGCATCCAGCAGATGGCGGGACAGGTGGATGAAAGCCAATTCACCCGCATCGAGGCCATCATCAACTCCATGACCAAGCAAGAGCGCAATAGGCACGAGATTATTTCCGGAAGCCGGCGCAAGCGAATTGCCCGGGGATCCGGAACCACGGTGCAGGAAGTGAACCAGCTTTTGCGGCAGTACGCCCAAATGCGCAAGATGTTTAAAACCGTGGGCAAAGGCGGCGGTCTGCAACGGCGAATGTTGGGCACGCTCGGCGGCATGCGGGGAATGGGGCGGTAGACATCGAATTCGGCTCTCCACCTTTCCTGTAATGCGGTGTTAAAACATTTCGCCGCCCCCTTTATTCCTGAAACGTTAGCCCATCCAGCCGCGTCCAAACGGCAGCCTCTCCGTCACCTAGTGCTTATGTCCAGGCTTCAGGACCAACTCGACCAGATCACCGCGAATACCCGGAATCTCGTCCAGCCGGAGCGTCTCGAGATTAGTGAGCGCGCGGTGGCCGAGCTTTACGCATCGGGCGTCGAGGGGCGGATTCTGCCGGTTGGCTCCAGGGCCCCGGAATTTGCCCTCCCGGATTCCTCCGGCCGCCTTATTCGGAGCTCCGATCTGCTGGCGATCGGTCCCTTGGTAATCGACTTCTTTCGCGGGCGTTGGTGCCCCTACTGCGTAACGGAGCTCGAGACCTGGCGGGATCTTTACCCAGCCGTGCGCAAGCGTGGCGCGCTCCTGGTCGGGATTTCTCCCCAGACGGTGCGGCAGAACGACTTTACCGCCGTGCAGCACGGACTGGATTTCCCAATTCTGACCGACTCCGGATGCCAGGTCGCAGCCCAGTTTGGTTTGGCTTATGAAGTCGCGCCTCCGCAGCAGCGGTACTACCGCAGCATCCTGGTAAACATCCCGCTGGTCAACGGCGATTCGAGTTGGCGCATTCCGTTGCCTGCGACCTACATCCTGGGTCGTGATGGCACGGTGTTGTTCGCCGACGCGCATGCTGATTTTCGGGTACGCCCCGAGCCAAGGGAAGTACTGGACGTCCTTACACCCTAACCCTCCCTCGGTAACTTGTCGCGATCGATCCTGGTTCTTAGAATCTGACCTGTGAAAGCTGGAAAACTGCTTTTGGCCGTGTTCGCCGTTGTATCCCTTCCCGTCCTTGCGGCGGATCAGCCCTTGCCGGTGTCCGCAAGGGCTGACAGGGTGCTGGTGGTGAAGAGAGCGCGGAAGCTCTATCTTCTCCACGGGAATAAGGTCCTCAAATCGTACCGGGTCGCGCTGGGCGGCCATCCGGTTGGCGCCAAGGCCAGGGAAGGCGACGAGCGCACCCCCGAGGGCGAATACCTTCTGGATTGGCACAACCCGGACAGCGATTATTACAAATCCATTCACATCTCCTATCCCAACGCGACAGACGCTACCCGCGCCAGGAGACTGCGTGTATCGCCCGGCGGGGAGCTCTTCATTCATGGACAGCCCAACGACTTCACAGGTCCAGGTCAGGAGCCCGGCGATTGGACCGCCGGCTGTATCGCCGTGAGCAATGCAGAGATGGACGAGATCTGGCGAGCCGTGGCCGACGGCACGCCGATCGTGATCAGGCGCTAACGCCGCGCGCCTGCCCGCGCCGCATACGGATAGCCCTTGGCCAGTTCCTCTTCGAGGGCAGCATCGTGCCCATAGATATCCGGAAAGAATTGAACATCTCCGTTCTCCGCCACTGTTGCTGTGTCGTAAACGATGAATACCGGAACAGGGGAGGGCAGATTGACCCTGACGTTGTTTGGGCCTTTGTGCATAGCGAAGGTCACTCGCTCCAGATCCCAGCCGGCCAGGTCGCGCAGCAGCCAGGCAGCGAGTTTATCCGGCTCCTGCGCGTGGATGCAGCCGTGGCTGTAGGTCCGCTCCTTATCGGAAAACATGTGGACACTGATGGGCGTGTCATGGATGTAGACATTGAGCTCATTGGGAAAGATGAATTTGACTAATCCGAGCGCATTATCAGGACCAGGCGGTTGCCGCACGGTAATAGTTCCCGCCCGAATTTGCTGAAAGATAACGGGCGTCACGTTTCCTCTGGTCATGACTTTCCCAGCGGCGGTCACCAGCTCCAGATCGTTCTCCTCGAGCGACGTGTCCTGCTCCAGCTCAGGAATGATTTCCCCACGCAGGATGCTCCGCGGGGGATACCAGTAGGGGCGAAAGACGAGATACAGCATATTTTTCTCGAACATCGGTGTCTGGAAGTCGTATTCGTCCCCGACATTGACCCGCATATTCAGCTCGGCCTTGCCCTGTTGACCGAACGCATAGAGGCGGAATTCCGGAACATTGACCAGGATCGCGGATTGCGTAAAGTCAAACGGTAACCAGCGATATCTTTCGAGGCCCAAGCGCATCTGCTTTACCCGATCGCTCAACGGAACGTTCATTTCCGCAATTGTTTTGGCGTCGACAATGCCGTTGGGAAACAGACCATGACGCGCCTGGAAATGCTTGACCGCATCGACCAACGGTCCCTGGTAGATCTTTGAGTCAGCCGGGATGCCGGCGTCTTGCGGCAGGTCGCCCAGCAGCCGCAGGAGCCGGGTCATGCGCGCAATGCCGGCGTACTGCTCGCCCTTGTCCATGTAGATGGGATTGGGGAGTTTTTCACCATTGTCGAGTCTGGCCAGTTCCTCGTAATGCGGCAGGGCATCGCGGAGGCGCTGATACCCGGGAAACCGCGGCTCCGCCTCGGCGACTTCTGATTGCAGGTTGGTACCGTCAACCAGCCGTTGTTGCACAAAGCTGGGCAGGTCGAGTTTCTTGCGAGAGACCTCAAACGCAAAGCCCAGATGCTGGGGATTGATTTTCCCCACGTGCAGGTCGGAAAGATAGCGCATGATGCTGACCGTAAGAGCCGCATCAAAGCGCGCTTCGTCGGCGTCGTTGTGTGGTCCACGCAGTAATTTCAGCCGATCGGGCCAGCGCGATGCATCATAGTCGTCCGCTTGCAGGCCTTCCCTGTCAACATCCTGGAGGATCTGGATCAATTCCCCGGCCTGCGGCGTCGGCTGGCCGTCGCGTACCCAAGCCAGTCGATATTGCGAAGGGCGGTAAAAGTCGATGAGATGGGAGCGGTAGTCGGAAAAATTCGGCCAGCGAAGATCATTCAAGCGGCCGCTGGCGACGATGGCGGCTAAGCGAGTGGACGCACTTTCAGGCTTTTGCGCAGAAGCTGGTTTGCTGCTGGTGGTGTTCTGGTTGAGCAGTGCCCGCGCCTGTACGTCAAGCAAGAGACAAGGAATGAGGAGCAGGAGGGCAGTCTTTGGCTGTCTTCTGGAAAACAAGTGTCAATCCTCATAGGGATTTTGCTGAAGGAGATGGTCAGGTCGAGTGAAGGAGGCGTTTGAATCGATCATACGACAGGCACGGATCCGCCTGGACGTTCTCGCAAAATCAATGACTCGAATCGATGACCCGAATCCATGATCCGAATCAATTACCCGAATCAATTACCGAATCTGAGCTTGCCCGGCAGGGCTGTCATCCCCGCGTAACGAATGATGCGGGTTAGGCCATTCCGTTTCTTCTTACCTTGCCGGGGGATGCGGAAGACGGAACCATTGCTGCGTATTTATCAACAAACGTAGGTGCCTGGCACGTCGAAACTCAGCGGGCGTTCAGTCTTTCGAGCATTTTGACGCCGTTCGCGTTGCCGGGATTGAGCAGTAGAGACTGATGGTAGGCAGCAATTGCCTCGGACTTGTTGCCGTCATCCATGTAGGCTTCCCCCAGGCTGTCCCAGGTATTGCCGGAATGCGGATAGGCGTCTACGTTGAGCTGGAAAATGCGGATTGCTTGCGGGTACTGACGCTTCTGTACCAGTTGATAGCCCAGAATGTTCAATTCGTCTTCGTCGAAGTTGTACCTGGCGGCGGCGGTCCCCTTCAGATCGCGATATTGCCGGATGGCCTGGTTAAGGCCGCCGGCTGCGATGGTCGCCGAGAGCGTGTCGGCAATCGATATACGGCGATCGTAGGCCTTTTTGAGGTTGGGAAGAAAACTCCCCATGGCAACGGCGGCGATGCCCGCGCCCAACATCACTGTCAACACAAACAGGCCTGCAGCCATAGCGAAGCGCCGCGCGGCGGCGGCCCTTTCCTGGGTGCGGAAATAGATTTCAAGGACGGCAAGAGGCACCAGGTATTGGCCGAAAAGGAGAAAGGTCAGGAACGGCCCGCGGAAGGTCGCCGCATCGAACCCGAAAGGGCCATGATTCACCATCAAGGTGAGAAACAATCCGGAGCGAATGAACAGGGACGCGCTCACCGCCATGAACAGGCGAAGAGACCAGCGGCGATGCGACTTAAAGTCGCGGGCTAACGCATAACGCAGCGCGAGAGCCGCAAAGAGCATGATCAGGGCCGCGTCCAGGCTCTGCCCAATATGTTGCGAAAGGTCCCCGACCGCTCCGCGGCCCCACAGCATGTAGAGGCCGGCGAGACTTACGCCAAAGGCGCTCAGCATGTAGAGACGCCCGTTCCAGCGGTGAAGGCGTGGAGTCCGGCGGCGCACAAACGGCACGAGCTGAATGGCGCCGGAAAGCAGGACGATGACTGCGGAAGCGAGGTGGGCGGCAACGACGAGGTTACCCAGGGGATGATCCGGGCTGTAGCCATGCGTCATGTTCTTGTTCCACTGCTGCCAGTTGCCGCGCGCAGCGGTAAGGCCATAAAAGGACGCGACAGTAAAGGCGAAAATTAGCTGGCCGAATACGCAGACCACGAACCAGAACCCCGCGGCCGCCCTCAAGGCACGGTCAGAGCACTGGCGCATCGAACTTAGCGTTTGCGGGGTTTTAGAGACAAAAATAGCCGGATGAACTTGTGTGCTCATGGTCGCTTCTCCAGAATGAATTTTTTACGACGAATCAGGAAATCAGATGGGGTCGCGGGAGCGGCGCATGCGGACCGTTGCGGCAAGCAACAGGGCAGCAACAACGAGTCCGACCCACAGTCCCGGATAGCTGAAGAATTCAGCCACGTCACCCACGGTCAGGGCGGCCATCTCCATCCGGCCTTCCGTGAAGGGAACGGTATCCGATCCGCCCCCCACGAGAAATCCCAGCAACCTGAGGAAATAGTGGGTATTGAAGGCAATCTTTTCCGCCACGGCGATGGCTACGGGTGGCACTACCGCCCAGAGAAACGGCGCGCGCCGCGCCCAGGCGGAGACCAGCAGCATCCAGCAATAGGCAGACGCGAACTGAAGTCCGTGAATGCCCACCAGGTGGAAGAACAACATGAGCGCCATCTGGAAGAGGGGTACATGGGCCCAGAGGATGGCGACACTCTCGCCCCGAGCCAACGTGATAACGCTGGTCAGCAATAGCATGATCCATTGCGTAACAACGGTGAGCGCAAATATAAATAGCGGGAGAAACAGGAGCGGAATGCTCGCCTTGGCGAGGACGGTGGTGACGTCAGATACCGGAAGCGATTTCCAGAACAGGACACTGCGATCGCGACGCTCCCCATACAGCGTGTCGAGGCTGTAGAAAACGGAAACGATGAGAGATATCGCCATGAGCACATAGGCGGCGAACGTATAAGGGCCTATCACAACGTGGTAATCAGCGGACTGTTGAAGCGGAACGGGATGCTGCATTGAAGTGGCAATGGCGTCAGGGCCTCTGAGATGGTCATGGAGTTGGCCGATCAGAAATGCTCCCAAAAATAGCCCTGCGATCGCCAGGGGGGCCAGATAAAGTGAGCGGTACTCCCATAATTCACGGCGGACCGCCCAGTAGAAACGCCTGGCTGCGGGAATAGTCACCGGCATGGTTGCGGTTGCCTGCAGCGATTGCACAGCGCCGGATTGAGTGTTCATCGCGCCGCTCCTTTATTTTGCGTGCTTTGGTTGCCGATGACGGCGACAAACAAATCGGCCAGGCCGGCGGTACGCACGTCTCCCAGGGCGGCGAGTTGGGGGCGGTCGCCATGATCGAACAACAGCACGCTCCGGCCCAGGACCTCGCGTTCGTAGATGGGCTTGAGCGCGCGCGCCGCAGCCAACTGCTCGGGACGCACTGAAACTTCGAAGTAGTTGGATTCGATGTCCTCGATGCTGCGGTTGAATACCACCCGTCCGCGATCGATAAACATGACATCGGTCAGCACATGCTCTATTTCTTCCACTTGGTGGGTGGTGAGCAGGATCGTGCGGGTGTGGTCGAAATAATCATTCAGCAGCGAATCATAGAACTGCTTGCGATATAGGATGTCCAGGCCCAACGTGGGCTCGTCCAACACCAGCAACCTGGCGTCAATGGCCATGACGAGGGCAAGGTGCAGCTGAGTCACCATGCCCTTCGACAACTCCCGCACTCTGACTGAGCGAAGGATCGTAGTGCGGGCCAGAAAGGACTCCGCTTTGCCACGATCGAACCGGGGATGGACGCCCGCGACATAATCGAGTGCTTGCGAGACCCGGATCCAACGTGGCAGCACAGCGACGTCGGAGATGAAGCAGACATCGCGCATGAGGAGGTCGCGTTGCGTCCAGGGGTCGCGTCCCAGGACCTTCAGTTGGCCCTGGTACGGGATCAAACCGAGAATGGCATTCAGCGCGGTGGTCTTGCCGGCGCCGTTGGGTCCGATAACACCCAGGATCCGGCCCTCCTCCACCTGCAAATCCACTCCGTCGAGCGCGATCGTTGCGCCAAACGCTTTCCGCAGTCCGTGGGCTTCGATGCATGCCATAAGTCAGCGCTCCTCTTTCGCAGCATCCGCAGATAGCGGGCGCCCGGCGCCCATCTGCAGCAATTCTTTTGGCTTCAGGCCGAGCCGTTGAATCGTGGCATAGATCCTGGGCCAATCTTCGTTGAGAAATTTCTGCCGTTCGCCTTCCAGCAACAATGTCCGCGCACCGTTATTGATGAACATGCCGCGTCCTCGTCGAGTCTCCACAAGCCCTTCGTCTACCAACTGCTGATAGCCCTTGAGAACCGTGAGCGGATTGACCCGGTAGTCCGCGGCCACATTGCGCACGGATGGCAGAGGATCGCCCTCCTTCAGGGCCCCATCCAGAATCATTGCCACCACACGGTCACGAAGCTGTCGGTAAATTGGCTGCCCGTCATTCCACTCAGAATCCATCGTGTTTGCCCGTGAACGGTGCGGTAAGGGAGACCTCACCACGCCGTCTCTAGTGTTGTACTAGACTACAACACCAATTCACATGTCAAGGGTTTTTTTTGAAAATTTTTGCTCTGAGGCGTCGGGGTGGCGAGTGAAGCGAGAACCGCCGGTTCCCTCCACTTCGGCCGGGACGACGAATCTGTGGGCAGCCGAAGGCTGTTTTCTCGCGCGTACAAACACAATTACATTTAGTTTTCTTCAAGAACACAAAGTTCTCGAGCTAGTGTAGTGCGTCACACAGATGGGCGTTTAACCGTTTTTGAAGGGTACGGGCTTTAGCCCGTACGTTAATCCAACAAAATCAACTGGGCTTTAGAGGCTGCGGAAAAAACGCGGTTTTTGTATCAGGGCCCGACTTCAGTCGGGCCGTAAATGATTCAGAATACGTCGGGCTGAACAGGCTGCGGAAAAACGCGCCGAAGCAACGAGCGAGGCGCTAGATAATGTATCCCTGCCTAGACAAGTGGCTACGCCTGGTAGGCTTGTCGAGCCGCTGCGTTGTTTTTCCGCAGCCTGTTTAGCC
>JBARKD010000651.1:0-5249 GCA_049800615.1 Acidobacteriaceae bacterium
GGAAACAGCAGGTCGCTCCACTACGCTACCCCGGATTTCCCGTCACGCTGCGCCGGACACGTCCAGTGCAGCTTGGCAGGAAATCCGGGTACGCTCTGTCGGGATGACAAATTCTATCGGGGTTGACCTCGATCCGTCTCTTTCATGGAAAAACAGCTTTCGCCTACCCCACAAAATTGTCGTCCCGACCGAAGCGTAGCGTAGTGGAGGGATCTGCGGTTTCTCTCACCGCGACGAAAGCAGCTGGCTCTACAACAAAATTGTCGTCCCGACCGAAGCGTGGCGAAGTGGAGGGATCTGCGGTTTTCTCAACCGCGACGCAACGGCCAGCTCTACAACAGAATTGTCGTCCCGACCGAAGCGTAGCGTAGTGGATCTGCGGTTTGCAAACGCATGAAAGAGCATGATGAATCAGCAAAACAACAGGCTCCACTACGCTACCCCGGATTTCCTGTTGAGGTCGCTAGTGGGAGTGAGCGTGCGCGGAATGGTCGTGGTCGCTCTCGTCGAGCTCGGCCGGCGGGTTGCAGCCATGCGCAACTTCGCACTCCGCACACTCGAATTGGATGGTGGAGTGATAGATGCGGAATTTCTCCCGCAGAATCCCGTTGACCTGACCCAGGATGCGGTCACTCTTCGATGGCGGAATGTCCGCAATCTTAATATGGGTAGCCAGGGCGTGAGTTTGTGAACCCAGACTCCAAACGTGAAGGTCGTGCACATCCTGCACTCCCTCGACCGCGCGAAGCGACCGCCGTATTTCCGTTAAGGAGCAGCCACGCGGTGTGCCTTCCAAAAGGATGTTAAGCGTCTCCCGCACAATCGAAAGCGAGCTCCACAAAATCAGCGCGGCAATGAGGAGGGAGAGCACCGGATCAATCCAGTTGTGGCCGGTGAGCATGATCGCCACACCGCCGGCAATGACCGCCGCGGTGGAAAGCGTATCGCCCAGCATGTGGATGAAAGTGCTGCGAATATTGACGTCGCGAGAAGCGGACCACAGCAGCCCGGCGATGACCCCATTCATCACCACGCCGGCAGCGGCGACAATCATCATCAACTGCGGCTGGACTTTTACCGGTTCGCTCAGGCGATGGAGCGCGGCGATGACGATCCAGACGGAAATCACCACCAGCGTCAGCGCATTGAGAAAGGCGGCCAGAACGCCGGCCCGCTGATAGCCGAATGTCTTTTGATCCGTCGCCGGGCGGGTCTGGAAATATACGGCGACAAACGAAAGTAACAGGGCCAGGAAGTCGGATACGTTATGCCCTGCTTCGGAGATAAGGGCAAGAGAGTGCGCACGCATGCCGGCAATGAAAGTCAGCGCCACATAGGCCAGGGTCGCCAGCAACGAGATACGTAAGATGCTTTTCGTCTTCTCCGATCCCCCGCCGTGCATGTGCATACTGATATTGTACTAGCGCAGTGAGGTCGCGCCGGACCGGCGCTCAGGCGAGCCATGAAGAGGGACGGAATTCGCGGTATCCCGTAACCCGCTCCAGCTTTCCGCGACGATCAACGAGTTGCCGGGATTATGCGGGTCGTAGCGCACGGAAGCCGGGAAGCCCAGGCGGCAGTCATAGATATTGACCAGGTTGCGCAACATGGTCACATCCTGAGAGCACTCATACACCACCCCTGCGGCTTCGTACCTGTAGAGAATTAACTGCATTCCATTCGGGCGCCCGCTTTCCTCCGCGGTGAGATCGGAAATGTCAATCACCGTGGCATCAATGATGCGTCCCTGTTGCACCAACAGATCGCGGCGTTGGCGCTCCAACTCATCTGGACTTTCCCGACGTCGAAGCAGTGCATAGACTGCCACCCCGCCAAGGCCGGCGCCGACAAAGGCGAGCATGCCAAAGATCTGGGATTCGCGCAGCGGCAGGCCGTTCATCGGAACTCCGGGGTAAAGATACGTACGCTCCATGAGAATATCGCAGCCCAGACCCTCCCGGACCTGCGCCACGAGCGCCGGACCGCATTCGGCAACACCCTGGCCGTTGGCTCCCTGCCCGTCCTGGCCCCGGGCCCCTGCGCTATACTCAAAAAAGATGCCAATCCGCTCGTCTGCTGTCTCAGGCTCGACGGCAACCGCCGCTTCGAGGTCCGTTTTCAAAGTCAATCCCCGCTCCGAACGCCAGCGCATTCGCTCGACCACGGTCCTGTGTGTTCGCAGAGATTCAAGTGTCGTAATGGCGGCCGATGGCCAGGTCACCCTGGGCGAAAGTGTGATCAAACATTCAGCGCGGAAGATCCGGCGGTTATATTCGGACAAGATCCTGGCGGGATTCGCCGGCTCGACGGCAGATGCGTTCTCGCTTTTTGGCCGCTTTGAGTCGAAGCTGGAACAGTACGCCGGTAACGTAGGCCGCGCGGCGGTAGAACTGGCCAAGGAGTGGCGCACAGACAAGATGCTGCGCAACCTCGAGGCCCTCCTTGTGGTTGCCGACCTCAAACAGACTTTTCTTATCAGCGGTTCAGGCGACGTGATCGAGCCCGATGAAGGAATTGCAGCGATCGGCAGCGGAGGAAGTTTCGCCCTGGCCGCCGCCCGCGCCCTGTACGAGAACAGCGATCTGCCGGCCCGGGCCATTGCCGAGAAATCCTTGCGTATCGCCGGCCAGATCTGCATCTACACCAACGATCAGATCACGATCGAGGAACTGCACGGCTAGGCCCGCCGGCCCCTGAAGGAGGCATATGGCGATCTATCTACCAGGAACCGCGGAAGAACTGGAGCTCTCCCTTGAAGACCTGACGCCAAGGGAGATCGTGTCCGAACTGGATAAGCATGTTGTGGGTCAACGCGCCGCGAAGCGCGCCGTGGCCATCGCGCTCAGAAACCGGATGCGCCGGCAGAAACTGCCGCCGGAAATCGCCGAAGAGATCATGCCCAAGAACATCATCCTGATCGGGCCGACGGGTGTGGGCAAAACGGAGATCGCGCGCCGCCTGGCTAAACTCACCAATTCGCCCTTCATGAAGGTGGAAGCTTCCAAATTCACTGAGGTTGGGTACGTCGGCCGGGATGTGGAATCCATGATTCGCGACCTGGTCGAGATCTCCGTCGACATGGTGCGGGAAGAAAAACTGGAAGAAGTAGAAGATCGGGCCGAACTGAATGCCGAAGAGCGTTTGCTCGATCTGCTGCTGCCGCCTTCCCCTGCGCCCGCGGCTTCCTCCAACCCAGGGCCGACGGTGCTGGATGGCAACGCCTTCCCACCGGCCAGTCAAGAGAGCCACAACCGCACCCGGGAGAAGCTCCGGCAGCAGTTCCGCGAAGGTAAACTCGACGATCGCACGGTCGAGATCGATGTCCGCGAGCGAAGCACCCCCTCCTTTGAAATCATCTCCAACCAGGGCATCGAGGAGATGGATATCAACCTCAAGGATGTGCTGCCTAACCTTTTCGGCCAGCGCACGAAGAAGCGCAAAATGAAGGTCGGCGAGGCGTTCGAATACCTGGTTCAGGAGGAGGAAACCAGGCTGGTCGACATGGACCAGGTCACCCGGTTGGCAGTAGAGCGGGTTGAGAACTCAGGCATCATCTTCCTCGATGAAATCGATAAGATTGCCGGCCGCGAGGGGGGACATGGGCCCGATGTATCCCGCGAGGGCGTGCAGAGAGATATTCTCCCCATTGTCGAAGGCACCACCGTCAATACCAAGTATGGGATGGTGCGAACCGACCACATCCTTTTTATTGCGGCGGGCGCCTTTCACGTTTCCAAGCCCAGCGATTTGATTCCCGAGTTGCAGGGCCGTTTCCCCATCCGCGTGGAGTTGCAATCACTGACGGTGGAAGATTTCGTGCGGATTCTGACCGAGCCGAAGTCTTCGCTGACCAAGCAGTACACTGCTTTGCTTGAAACCGAGGGCCTGAAGCTGCAGTTCACCAAAGATGCCCTGGAAGAGATGGCCCGTTTTGCCTTTCGGGTAAACGAAACCACTGAAAACATCGGCGCTCGGCGTCTGCACACCATCATGGAGCGGGTGCTCGACGAAATCAGCTTCTCGGCTCCGGACATAACCAAAGGCACGGTGATTGCACCCTCCGGGGAAAACGGCGAAACGGTGCCCTTTCCCATCACCGAGACGGAAACGCCGGAGGGCAGGGAGCGGCTGGTGCTGATCGACCCGGAATATGTGCGGACCATGGTGGCATCGATCGTGAAGGACCAGGATTTATCTCGCTATATCCTTTAGCCGAGCTTCCATCGAGATAAGTGAACTCGATGGGCCAACAGCAGGTCCCTGCTTTTTCTGAACCGCCGCCACAGACACCCCTTGACCTTCTTACCAGGAAGCATGGACCGGGTGAGCTTCGAAGTGGACGTTTGGCAGTTCTTCGACCGCACGGCGTAATGACTGTTCCCATCGGGCGTGCATCTGGGCGAGTTCGGGATCGTCCTCCTCGAAGCGCCGGTAGCGATCGAACTCCAGCTTGTCTTTCTGGTACAGCAGGAGTTCCAGCGGAGGTCCTACGGTCACATTCGAGCGCATGGCGGCATCCAGGGAAAGCAGAGCATAGGTCCCGGCGACCTCCAGGCTGGTCGAATCAAACTCGATGCCGCGATCGAGGATCGGTCGTCCGTATTTGACTTCTCCGATCTGCAGGTAGGGAGAATCCTCCGTCGCACCCAAAGGGTTTCCCTGGGGATAAATGAGAAAAAGGTCAGGCTTTTCTCCCTTCACCTGGCCGCCGAGGAGCAGATGAATATTGAACTTGAAATCATCTTTCTCGAGAGCTGCCCGGTCAATGTCAGAGACCCGGCGGACCATGTCGCCCACGGCACGCGCGGCTTCGTACATGTTTTCCGCGCTACCCAGACCCCGTCTTTGCGAAAAATCGTTGCGCAACAGGGTAATCACAGACTGGGTCAGCGACAGGTTGCCGCTGGTTAGAATGACGAAGGCACGCTCTCCCGGTTGCAGGAATGTGTGCATTTTGGGGGTCACGTTTACCTGGTCGAACCCGGCATTGGCTCGTGAATCGGAGGCCATCACCAGCCCTTCACCCGTCATGATGCCCAGACAATAGGTCATTCTTAGCCCTCCAAGGGGAATGCTAGAGCATTTTCTGTAGGAACCGGTCGGGAATGTCTGTTAGTTTTTCAGCATCATAATTTTTGCGACAAGGACCTTGTCGTTCCTGTCGACCCAGCCCGGGAAGGCTCCGGGCGCTTCGTGGCAGGGCTCGATTGAGGGAATGCATGCTAATTCGCTTAGGTTATGACATTGGT
>JBARKD010000652.1:0-19335 GCA_049800615.1 Acidobacteriaceae bacterium
CCTTCCGGCCCATGGCAACGTTGGCGACTTCGCGAATCAGGGAAGGAGAGAATTTTTGAACAGCAGCCGGTTCGTGGGTAGTGTCGGGCAAAATGGCTCGATGCAAGGGAAGCGTCTCTGATTACATCTTAAGGCCCGGAGGATGAGCAACGAGCGGCTCTCGGCCGCTGTTCATTGTTTCGTTTCCCAAACAGGGTAATCTGATCGCCATGAAGTTCAGAAGGGCAACCATCGCGGATATCCCACGGATCTGTGTGCTCGAAAGATTGCCGCAGTTCCGCACGCTGGTCGGTTTCTGGCCGGAGGAACACCATCTGAAGACACTCGCCGATCCCGACGCTAGCTACATCGTCGCGGAAAATCCGCCAGGGCAGGTCGACGCCTTTGCCATCCTCCGGGGACTCCGGTCAGAACACCATGCCATTGAGCTGAAGCGGATTGTGGTCGGCACGCCGGGCCAGGGTGTTGGCAAGAAGCTTCTGGCGGACGTTGTCCATCGGGCGTTCACAGAGCATTGCGCGCATCGATTCTTTCTGGACGTATTTGTGAACAACGACCGGGCCAGGCACGTATATGAGTCTTTCGGCTTCCAGACGGAGGGCATCATGCGTGACGCAATCTACCGCGATCGTACCTGGCACTCGCTGGTATTGATGTCCTTACTGGAGAGCGAATACCGTGCGCAGAAACGGGAAGGCTCGAATGTCTAGCGCGAGACTATTAGCTGTCGCGGCGATCTTGTGTTGCATCAGCGTTGCGCAAACGCAGTCAGGGGCCGGTGCTGGATGGCCGAATTACGGTAACGATGCGGGAGGGATGCGCTATTCGACAGCGCGGCAAATCAACGGCGGCAATGTTTCCAAACTGACAGTGGCCTGGACCTATCGCACCGGTGCGCTGGACCAGAAGACGGACATGATCCAGAAAGCGGCTTTCGAAGCCACGCCTATCCTGGTGGAGGGCAAGCTCTTCCTTAGCACTCCTTACGACCAGGTCATTGCTCTTGATCCTCATAATGGGCAGAAGTTGTGGGAGTACGATCCTCACGTCAACCTTTCCCAGAACTATTCCGAAGTCACCTCCCGAGGAGTTTCCGCGTGGCGTGATACCAACGCCAGGCCCGGGCAGGTTTGCCGGCTGCGCGTTTTCATCGGAACAATCGACGGGCGACTGATCGCGCTGGACGGCGAGACCGGTAAACCCTGTGTGGACTTCGGAATCCAGGGCGTAATCGACTTGGCCCGCGATGCAGCCACCGCAACCGAATGGGCCGGCGGATACCAGGTGACTTCTGCTCCCGCAATTGCCAATGGCTTGGTCATCACCGGCTCTTCGATTGCCGATAACTGGAAAGTCGACACCGGCCGCGGCATCGTGCGCGCTTTCGATGCGCGAACCGGGCAGTTGCGCTGGACATGGGATCCCATTCCGTGGGCAGACAAGACTCAACCTAGGACAGGAGCGGGGAACGCATGGTCGACGCTCTCGGTAGATCCGGCAGAGGGCCTTGTTTTCATTCCCACCGGCAGTGCGGCCCCCGATTATTACGGCGGTCTCCGCAAAGGTGACGACAAGTGGGCTGACTCTGTCGTTGCCTTGCACGCCTCATCGGGAAAATTCGTGTGGGGCTTCCAGGTGGTGCATCACGATCTGTGGGACTACGACGTTGCCTCGCAGCCGACGCTTTTCACCTGGAAAGACGGGACGCCGGCCATCCTGATCAATACCAAAATGGGGCACGTGTTCGTGCTTAACCGGCTCACCGGAACTCCATTGCTGCCTGTGGAAGAGCGCCCGGTACCACAGTCGGACATACCTGGCGAGGAGGCCTCGCCTACGCAGCCGTTTTCGACCATCTCCCTGGTGCCTGAAAAGATTGCCGCCACGGATGCCTGGGGGCCGACCGCGGAGGCAACCGCCTGGTGCCGGGACAAAATCGCAACTTCGCGCTGGAGTGGCATGTTTACTCCTCCAAGCCTGCAGGGAACGTTGGCCTTTCCCGGCAATGTGGGCGGTGTGAACTGGGGCAGCGCCGCTTATGACCCTGCGCACCACATCATGGTGGCAAATACCAACCGTCTCGTTGCCTGGTTCAAACTAATTCCCCGTGATCAGTATGAAGGTGAGAACAAGCAACCGCAGTTCAACCGCATCTATGGGGAGTTCGGATCGCAAACAGGCGCACCTTACGCGGTCTATCGCACCTTCCTTCTTTCTGCCGGCAAGGTGCCCTGCAATACGCCGCCATGGGGCACCACTTCAGCTGTGGATCTTTTCACCGGGAAGAAGCTCTGGGATGTTCCACTGGGGACAATGCTTCCTGGCCGCCAGACAGGATCAATCAATCTTGGCGGGCCCATGATCACGGCTGGCGGCCTGGTCTTCACGTCAGCGGCCATGGATTCTTACCTTCACGCTTTTGCTCTCGAAACCGGAAAAGAGATTTGGAGCTATCACCTTCTGGCGGGAGCCCAGGCCACGCCAATGTCCTACGTCTGGAAAGGCAAGCAGTACGTGGTGATCGTTGCCGGAGGTCATGGCAAGCTAGGCACGCCCCAAGGCGACTATGTCCTTGCCTTCGCCCTTCCTTGACGGGCTGGCGTCGTCGCCTCAGGCCCGTAACGAGCAAATATTGCGCTTGGAATGCATTTCGGGTTGAGTTTTCTCCGTTTTGAAACGATTAGAAAATCGACGTCAGGCGCAGCCTTGCCCGGGGTCGAACTGGTACTTGGCCCAGGTCTATCCCACGCGAAGACCATGTGAGTCTGGTCACCGGCGTCAGCAGACCTGCCGGGTTCATATCGTTTCGTTTTTTTGGCCGGCTTTTCCTGTAAAGTGCAACACTCCGGGTAGTAATCCCTATAACGCGCATGCAGCAGATCAGGAATCTTCGCTGGTGGGTCGCAGGTCTGCTGGCTTGCGCGAGCGCCTTGAGCTATCTCGACCGGCAAAGCTTCCCCGTCGCGGTCACCGAAATCCAGAAACATATCGCACTTTCTGACAGGCAATACTCGGTGTTGCAGATGTTGTTTCTGCTTGCCTATTCGGCGATGTACGCCGGCGGGGGCAAGATCGCGGATTGGTTGGGAACCCGGCTCGGATACACCATTCTCATTGTGTGGTGGTCAGCGGCCACTATCCTCCATGGACTTGTAAGCACGGTTGCCGGTTTAGGCATCGGCCGTTTCCTGCTGGGACTTGGAGAAGGAGGTGGCTTCCCCTGTTCGGCAAAAGCCGTATCGGAATGGTTTCCGCCGGAGGAGAGGTCGTTTGCCTTCGGCATCTTTAACACCGGCTCGAGTATTGGTGCGGTGGCCGCGCCTCCCGTGATTGCTTTTATCATCCTTACGCTCAATTGGCGCTGGGTATTTTTTATTACGGGCACGCTGGGACTGTTGTGGGCGGTCGCATGGTGGATGTCTTATGAGTTGCCACAAAATCACAAACGCATAACTCGGGATGAACTGGACCTTATACAGAGGTCGGGAACGGAAACAAGGGCTGTCGCTTCCAACCGGCGGACACAGGTTTCGTGGCTCCATCTTTTCCATTATCGTCAGCTTTGGGCTTTGATCGCCGCTAAGTTCCTGACGGACGCTGCCTGGTTTTTCTTCATTTTCTGGTTGCCCAAATACCTGGGCGACGTGCGCCATCTCAACATTAAGCAGATTGGCTATTTTGCCTGGATACCCTATGCCGCGGCCGGCGCCGGGAGTTTCCTGGGTGGTTGGCTAAGCAGCAGCCTCGTTCGGCGTCATCTGACAATCGATGCCTCGCGCAAGATCTGCCTGGGCCTGAGTGCTGCTCTGATGCCGATTTCCGTATTGATTACCAGGTCTCCGCTTGGTTGGACCTTGCTGTTTTTCAGTGTCGCGTTTCTCGGCCATCAGTTTTGGTCCACCATACTGCAGACTCTGGCGGCTGACATCTTCCCTTCGGAAATCGTAGGATCGGTGGCCGGGTTGATGGGAGCGGTGGGTTCCTTTGGAGCGATGCTTTTCGACCTCCTTGTCGGATCGATACTAAGCCATACTCACAGCTATTCCTCCGTGTTCCTGATGGCTGGCTTTTTGCACCCTTTGGCCTTTGTAATCATTATTGTCTTGATTACGAAGATAGCTCCGGTAGACCAGCCGGAAAGATCGGCCATCCTATAAACGGGGAACCCAAAATCCGGGGGACCGCAGTGGAGAGGCCTGCAGTTTCCCGCCCTGCCGCGCTCTTACCTAGGTTTCCTGGGAAGACAAACCCTCGTTCGCCACAGAATTGTCGTCTCGACCGCAGTGGAGAGACCTGCAGTTTGCCGACTCGCTCGGTCAGAATGGCAATTCGGCGGTAGAGTCTACCGCGGATACTTGGGAGTAATAAAGCAATAAGCTGTGTACTTGATCTCGCTCCAGGCCCTTTCTCCTACCGGGTAGCCGGGAAATAGCGGTCGATCAACCGGGGTAAACTTAATCCTTACCCAGATTGCCTTCCTGCCTCGCGTGAGGTCTCTGCCAATGAGAAATTCGTCATCGCGAAATCTCCGGTTGGAAGTTTCCACCTTATGCTCGGTCGCTCCCAGTTCTCCCTTGGGGTTCGAGTAGACGACCGTGTTTGAGCCCGCCAGGTACCAGATGCCGGCCGGCTGCCATCGCGATTTCGACGCATCCGCGACCTCGACTTCGGCACGTTGATCGGCGAAGGAGTAATCAAGTTTTCGCCGCAAAAGCAGGCCCAGGTTGTCGGGACGAAGTCGCAAGCGAAATTCAGAGGTTCCCTTGGTGGTCCGTCCGCGGTCTTCCTGCTCGGAATAGATTTGCTTCCCATCGAGCGTGTCGACGCCCCATTCATAACGCGAGGAAAGGGTATAAGGAGCGGACGCTTGTGGCGAGGAGTAGCCATGCGCGCGCTCGGCAGTCAAGTCGCCGATTTGCAATTGGTCGGTTTGCATCAGGGAAGCAGAAGGTAACCCATACCAATAAGTCACGCTCTCATAGTGCTCTGTCATTTCATTCCGGCCACCGTGCTCAAGACGGATGACCGCATTCTTGCCAAAGGGCATCAGATCGGCGAGAAGAAAACGATAGGCTGACTCTATTTTGTCCTGATCGTTTGCAGCCATGGTTTGCCGGCTGGAATCGCAGTCACCCGGTACGAGCCCGGAGCATGGAGCCCGCGCGCCAACAGGATGACCCGCAAAGGCCAGACTCATATGCAGGCCGCGACCCCAGTAGTCACCGCCGCCACCCCACTCCTCGGTACCCGTACCCTGCGCTTGCGGGGTTAGACTGTCGTCGAAGAAAAAGCGAGGGTCGCCCTCTAGTGTTCTTAACTCACCCGCATGAGAAAAAATAAACGAAGTACCGACAAAGCTCCCCGACCACTCTTTGTCACCTTCAGCCTCTCGCGTATCGAGCAGCACCATGTCTTCGCCCGGCGTGGGATGCGGTATGTCACGGTACGTGGCGTGAAAAAGAGCTAACCGATTCGGGGGATCTGTGAGCGGTAAGGTGCGGACCGACCAATTCACCCCGGTTACCGCTTGTCCTGCGCCCGTCAGTTCGACACGAGCCGACTTAAAAAACGGCATGGGGAAATAGCAGGACAGATAGATTCGGTCGCCGCTGAACCGGATGCTCACCGGAAAAGCCTTGACCAGGTATTCCTGGTTATCGGGGTTGTACAGGCTACCTGCGCCATAGAAAAGCGCGATCGGCGCGTCTATGGAAGGTTCTTTTCTTCCGTCCCATGTAACACGCAGGCGAACGTCTTTGAAAGTGGACGCCTCGTCGCGAGGTATGGAGAAGCTGAGCCCGCGCACGGTCTGTTTGCCCTTGAGGGAAACAGTCAATATGGAACCACTTGCCGGAACAGTGATCGTTCCTTTCAGCTCCCTTGTATTGGCGGGTGCAAGGTCAGTGCCGGCTTTGGCGATGAGGTCGAGCACATCTTTATCGGGGATGACATTTTCATTCCAACTCTGGATTGGGTGAGAAAGCGGAGTTCCGGGTACAAACTGGTCATATATGTAGTAGCCGGTGCCATAGTGGGTCCGCGTATACGCCATTCGGAAACTTCGCTCAAAGGGGATCGGCGTCCACACAAGATCCGCGCCCTTGGTCACAGCCCAGGTTTCGTTGAGTGGAGCGGGGAAGGGTGCGAGCGGAAGAAATGTCGAGTCGGGATTTGGATGAAGGGGATCCACCGTGCTGCTTTCCTGGATCAGGTAATCCTTCCCGTCCACTACATAGTGCCATGGGCTCCCATGCCAATGGTTGTAGCGGCTGAAGAGGAGAATCCCAGCGCCCTCCAGATCGAGCGTGACGTTGAAGTCATCGGAAAGTTGATAGAGAAAGTGCGAAGCATCGGCCCCCTCATTGCCTCCGGCCCGGTCGTATGTGCTGCGCATGTAGGCCCGCATGCCAATTCTTTGTTCATCCCAGCGGTCCCACATCCGGTAGGCATCGAGGCCGACGGGAATCGGTTGCGGGGCATCGGCAGCACGAGCTGCTGCACAGCAGAAAGCCAGCATGAACAAACAACCTCGGCGACAGAAAACGGCCAGCCTGTTTCGCAACATTCTAAGAATTCTCCGGGCTCTCCATGAAGCTCTACCACTTTCCAAAATATCTCAACAACTAGAACACATATTTTCCTGAGATCTGCATGATGCGAGCATTGTTGGCGGTGCTGAGGATCTGCCCGAACTGAACGGACGTGGAGGTACTGCTTGGATTAGAGAACTCCGCATGATTGACAGCATTAAAAGCCTCAAGACGAAGCTCGAAGTATTGTGGCCGGTCGAGCAATTGAAAAGGGAAGTCGCGGAAGACGGCCAGGTCAGGCTGGTATCCGCCGGGACCGAGCAGGGAATTGCGGCCCCCACTCCCGTAAGTCCCCGGCAGGTTCGTACTGTATTCCGCTGTGTTGAACCATTTCTTCAGGGTGCGGTTAAATTCATTCGGATTCCCCTGGACGTTGGGGCGGTCCGAACCTACGCCCGTGAGCGACGAGTCCTGCCCGGTTGTCGGCGTGAAGAAGGAACCGGAGTGGCCGCTGACAATGGCCGAGAGCCGCCAGTCTGAGATCAAATACTGTTTGACAAAATTGCCCGACAGGTGGGGGATGCTGGCAACCAGCGAGACGTTGTAGATCTGGCGGACATCCGAACCGCAATTACCCTTTTCCCCTGCGAGATTGTAAGGGTTCTGATACGAGCCGGTGATTTCCGGATCCGCATCGCCCTGGTTGATGCAGTGCGACCACGTGTAGTTCATGAGCAGGCTGAGATTGTTCTGCAACCGGCGGTTCAGAGAAACCAGCATCCCGTGATAAGAAGATGTCTCGCCGTCGTTGATGGTGCTCAAGCTGGAGAAGCCCGCTCCATTCACCGCATCGAGTTGGCTGAGAATTCTTCGGCTGTTGGTGTTGGCAACCGTTGAGCAATTGGTCGAGCCGCACTTGCCGGGAATGTATACGGCAGGGTCGGCCTGGTAATTGATCCAGAGATGGGTGCCCTGATTGCCGATGTAGTCAATGGAGAAAAGCCAATTTCTGCCAAATTGCTGCTGCAGGCTCACATTCCATGCCTGGAAATACGTTGGCTTGATGTGCAGTGGCAGATTTACGTACTGCGCCTCTGAAGTGAAGGTTGCATTGGCAGTCGGGGGAATAGGCAAAGGGAACGGGTCTCCTCCGGCATAGCTTTGGTACGGATTGGAGAATCCTCCTGCGGGATCGGCCAGATCGATCAGGCTTGCCCAGGGAGGCTCAAACCCGATTCGATCGAAGGTTTCGAGATCGGTTCGTCCATCGTTGAGAATGCCGTACCCGAAGTGAACGATGGTGTTGGCATTTCCGAAAACATCCCACACCAATCCCAGGCGCGGAGCAAGCCGGGCCAGACTGTGCTGGGTACCTCCGGTTGGAAATCCGGGATCCCCCGGAAAAGTAAGGCCGGCAGGGGCGTGCGTATAGACTTTCGTCTTGGCGCCTGCCACAAATGCTGCCTGGTCAAAGTGAGACGCGCGATTCTGAGTGTCGTACTGCGGCAGATAGGGCTCCCACCGCAGGCCCGCTGTAAAGCTAAGCCGGGGATTCAACTTGATCCGGTCGCTGGCATAAAAACCAAAATAATTCATAACCGGGTCCCACTTGGTGATATTTCCCTGCTGGAAGTCGCTGGGATACCCAAGCAGTAAGTCACTGAGAGCATTTCCGGTCACGCTGCCATTGAATGTGACGGCAATGTTCTGCTGGCTGGAAGTGGTGTAGTTCAGATATTTACCGACCCAGTCGCCGCCAAAGGAAAATTGCTGGCGCCCCTTCACCAGGCTGAAATCGTCAGCCACCTGTTTGGCTCCGGAGAAGACGGCGGCGAGCGAACACGTACCACACATAGTGGCGAAATACCCGCTGACGCTAATTTGCGGCGAGTTTCCCGGCGATGGTGCAACCGCAATTCCCAGGTCCGCAGCCGAAGGAATGCCGGCAGCCGGACCGCGATTGATACGCTCATAGGTCCAAGTGAAGTGAAGGGCGTTGACAGCGTTCGGCGTCAGGCTGAATGTATCGCCGGCGGTCAGAGCCTGCACCGTGTCGATTACACCCGCCTGGGTCGTCAGCAACAAATTGCCGCCGAATGCCCCGGGGTTATTGTCTTTGGCGTAATAGTAGCGGCCGAAAACTGAGTTGCGCATGGATTGTGTCCAGTCAACCCTGCCCAGTCCCTGATTCTCGGTCGACGGTGATGGAATGCTGTAGACCACCTCGCCCAGCGGCGCGCTGCCGGCAGGAATGTATTTCAGCACACTCAAGGCAGATGCGTTGAAGTCGGAGGTAGGGATCTGGTTATTCGGGAATGGCGTCCCGCTAGCGGGATTGATGATCTGCTTGGTGATGGCCGAGAAATCGCCCTGCAATTCCTGTGCGGTCGGCGTGAATGAAATTGTCGTGGGCGGAGCCGTCCGCAGGATCGTGCGTTGAAATCCGCCGAAAAAGAAAAGCTTGTCGTGCTTGATGGGACCGCCTAGGGTACCGCCGAACTGATTCCGTTTTTGCTGGTCGACCTTGGTAGCAAAGTAGTTTCTGGCGTTGACCGCACCGTTGCGCAGGAACTCAAACGCATCGCCGTGAAAGGCGTTGGTGCCGGACTTGGTCACAATGTTCACAACGCCGCCTGCGCGTTCACCGTAGCTGGCCGGGATAGAGCTGGTCTGGACACTGAACTCTTGCAAGACGTCAGGGAAAGGAAGAGGGAGATTGACAGCGCTGAAAACATCGTTGTGATATCCCCCGTCCATCAGGTAATTGGTTCCGTTAGTGACGCCTCCCGCAATCGAGATGGTCACAGATGAAGGATAGTTTTTGCTGCCGACGAACCCGTTAATGGTGGTCGAGGCTCCGGACAGCAGGACGAGCTGAGTAGGCTGCCTTCCGTTCAGCGGCAGATCGATGACACTCCGGGAGTTGATCACCTGGGCGACGGAGGCTGCCTCTGTCTCGGCCATCGTGGCAGAAGCCTGCACCTCAACCTGTTGCGACACGGAACCTATCTCGAGTTTTGCGTTGATGGTCGGGTTGATGTTTACCTGCAACACTATGCCGTTCTGTATGTAGGTTTTGAAACCCGCCGCGCTGGCTTCAAAACGATATGGGCCGATGGGAAGGTTGCTGAGAACGAAGGAGCCGTCGGACGCGCTGGTAGCAGTGCGGGTGAACCCGGTATCGATCTGAATGACCTTGACTTCCACGTTGGGCACGGCTGCGCCGGAGGCGTCCTGAATCGTTCCGGTGATTTGATCGACCTCGGTCGCCTGCGGAAGGCAGTCGGAAATGCCTGCGAGGAACAGGCAAAGCGGGACGATAAGGAAGTGCCGCAGACGGCGCATGACAGCCTCCAACTCGATCAGGGCGCTAGGTCGGCAGTTAGGACGCCAGGTGTCAGAGCGAGACGGCATCCACGACTGGTTGACGACTGCCCAATCTACCTGACGGTTTTACGCATTGTCAAGAAAAACGAAACGTTTCGGAAAGGTGGCGGTCAGCGGTTCATTGCCTTGCGCCGGGAGGAAACAAAGGCGGGGGCGGTCGACTCGCGAACGCGAAGTTCCTGCTTGAGAACAACTTGGCGATTGGGGATCTCTTCCAGGGTGTTTTCCACCCGGTCCAATAGCAATCGCATAGCACGCCTGCCCAGCTCCCGCGTCGGTTGTGCCACTGTCGTCAGTGGGGGATGGAAGTTTTCCGTCCAGGTAAAGTCGTCGTAGCCAACGATGCTGAGGTCTGCTGGGCAGCGCAAGCCCGATTCGCGCATCGCCCTGACCAGCCCCAGCAAAAGCTTGTTGTTGGTGCAGAAAACAGCCGTCGGCCTTGGCCGCAAGGCGAACAATCGCCCGGCAAAATCATACCCCGCCTGCGGTTCCATGCCCCCGGGAGAGCAGAACTCATCGCGTACCGGCAAACCTGCGTCTGCCATCGCTCGGCGGAAGCCCTCCAGGCGCGCCGAATGGGTCGACAAGCTGGTACGTCCGGCGAGCAGGGCAATGTGCTCGTGGCCCAGGGCAATCAGGTGGCGTGCGCCTTCCTGGGCGCCGTGGAAATTATCCGTGGCCGCGAAATCCCCGTGAAAGCCTGGCGGAATTCTGTCAAAGCAAACGATGGGAAAGCGACGGCGCATGAGGCGGTCGAAAGAAATCGCAGGATCGGAACAGGCAATCAGGACGCCGTCCACCCTGTGGCTGAAGAGCGTGTTGAGCTGTTGCTGCTCCTGTCGAGGATCCTCGTTGGCATTGCATAGCATCACGGAATAGCGAGCTTCGCGGGCAATTTCCTCCGCCCCGACGATGACCTCCGGATAAAAGGGATTGGTCACGTCGGGAAGGATCATTCCCACGACCTGGGTGCGGCCCGTTTTCAAGCTTCGCGCGATCTGGTCAGGATGAAAATCCAGGGCTTCCATTGCTTTTCGCACGCGTTCCGCCCGCTTGGGGCTGACCACAGCGGTGCCGTTGGCAACCGCCGAGACTGTGGCTACGGAAACTTCCGCCAAACGCGCCACATCCCTCATCGTGGGCGCCTTCTTCTTCATAAAGTGGCCCTTCGCCGAAACGTTTTGAAATTCCCGTGCACAGGGTACGTTCCCCGAATTATTGCATTGCCGAGGCGCCAGGGGGAATGGCTTTCGGCTTTACCCCGGCAGGTTGCGGAAAAACAGGTTGTGAATCAAGAACCTGCGGGATGCCGTAGGCAGTCTGCGCCGACGTACAGAATTTAGACCCTCATCCGATCATTCTTCGCGTTTCCCGCAATCTGCTAGGGGGTGGTGGGGCCGCGGCGGCGTGTGGCGACAAGGGCGAGGATACTGATGACGGCCATAGCCATCAGGTAGTAGCTCGGGGACGCGTTGTTGTGCGTAACGTCGGTCAGCCAGGTGAAGATCACGGGCGCAAACCCGCCGAAAAGCATCACGCCCACGTTGTAGCTGACTGCAAGACCCGTGACTCGGGTACGGACGGGAAACAGCCCGGCCATCACCGCGGGAAGCCCTCCCAAGTATGTGGTTTGCAGGAGAGCGTCCCATATCAGTGTGCTCATTAGCGTGGGCACGCCCGGCCGCGTCGTGATGAGAAAAAATATGGGGTAGAAAGAAAGCAGCATGAGGATCACCGCAGGCAGCATAATGCGCGCAGGGCCGAATTTGTCGGCCAGGTTTCCCGCCACCGGACAAAGCACCATGCTGATGATCGCTAGTACGACGGACACGCTATATCCGGAAGAGGGCGGTAAGTGTAGTCGCGTCGTAGCGTAGGTGGGCATGTAGAGAGAGAAGTACGTGGCCGCAGTGCCCACCGCCACCAATCCTGCTCCCAGCAAGAGGTTCATCTTGTCTGTCGAGAAAACTTCAAGAACGGGCGTTCGCGTGTGGGCGCTCTCCAGAAATTCCGGCGTCTCATCTACTTTGCGGCGGATATAAAGCCCGATCGGCCCGACGGACAGGCCAACAATAAAGGGAATCCGCCAGCCCCAACTGTGAAGATGTTGCGGGGGAAAGGCAGTCATGAGCCCAACGCCGAAGAGTGCAGCCAGCAACTTCGCCAGTTGTTGTCCCGAAAACTGCCAGCTGGCAAAGAAGGCTTTGCGCTGTGCGGAGTGCTCGATCATGAACGCAGTGGAACTGCCAAACTCTCCTGCCACGGCAAAACCTTGCAGCAGGCGTGCTGCAAAGACGGCGATGGGCGCAATCAGCCCGATCGAAGCATAGGACGGCATAAACGCCAAAATGGCGGTGCCGATGACCATAAGTTGGATTGAGACTGTGAGTGCTGCTTTGCGGCCTGCGCGGTCGGCATAGGCGCCGAGAACGATCGCGCCGATCGGCCGCGCCAGGTAGGACAATCCAAAGGATCCGAAGGTCAGCAGCAGCGACACCACCGGGTCGGAGTTAGGAAAGAAGACCGCGGCCAGGGTGGTGGCCAGGTAACCGTAAATGAGAATGTCGTACCATTCGAGCGCATTCCCGACAGTAGCCGCAGCAATCTGCAGGGCCCCGCTGGCGGATTTGGGAGTAGGAGGACCCAACGAATCAAGCGCGGTAGGGCTGGCCAATCAGGCTCCTCAAATGTGGATGAGTAGATGGAGGGTACATGAGCCGAAATGCAGGAGCAAGGCATTTCACCCCAACACACTCCCGTCCCAACGCTAAGGCTGGTTGTGACTTAAGTGCGCTTACTTTGAGCCGGATGCCCGGCATTTCTCCGGGCGGCATAAGCCGCTGAGGGGTCATGCCTGAGCAGTCACGGCAGGAGCGCTGGCAGTGTTCAGCTTTTCCATTGAAGCGTGATCGAGGGTCAAGCGGGTCGCCTCCAGCAGATCGGTCAGGTGCTCATCGCTGGTTGCGCTGGCGATGGGAGCAGTCACTCCCGGCTGTGCCATTAGCCACGCCAGGGACACTCTGGCCGGAGTGGAGCGGTGCGCGCCCGCGACCTCGTCCAGCACCTTCAAAAACTGGAATCCCGAGTCGTTGAGATACTTCGCAACCGTGCCGCCGCGCGCCTTCCCCTCGGCGTCTTTTTTCGACCGGTACTTCCCGGTCAGGAAACCCGCCGCCAGGGAATAGTAGGGAATGACTCCCAGGGTATGCTCCTCGACTACGGGCAGCAGATTGGTTTCAAAATCGTGCCGTTCCATCAGGTTGTATTTGGGCTGCACCGAGATATAGCTCACGAGTCCGTTGTCTTTGCTGATCCGGAGCGCTGCGGCCAGACGAGCGCCACTGTAGTTCGACGCGCCCACGTGCCGGACCTTGCCTTGACTAACCAGCTTGTCGAAGGCGCCCAGGGTTTCCTCGAGCGGTGTTTCCTCATCGTCTTTATGTGCCTGGTAAAGATCGATATAGTCGGTCTGCAAGCGCCGCAGCGAATCTTCGACCGCCTGCTCTATGTAGGACGGTTTCAGACCCTTCTTCCCCTCGCCCATATCGATGCCCAGTTTGGTCGCCACGATCACATTGCTGCGCTTGCCGCCTTTGGCAAGCCATTTCCCGATGATCGCTTCCGACTCGCCACCCTGATGTCCAGGAAGCCAGCGAGAGTAAACATCCGCGGTATCGATAAAGTTCAGCCCTGCCTCAAGGGCCGCGTCCAGTTGCCGGAATGAATCCTGTTCCGACAGGGTCCATCCCCAAACATTTCCGCCCAGACACAGCACCGGAACTTCCAAATCCGACTTACCGAGCTTGACGCGCTCCATAGCCAACCCCTCCTCGTCCCATGTTTGTTCAGTGTGCCATGTTTTCGATGACGGGTTCGACCTCGTAGGGCAAAAGCGGGTTCGCTATGCCGGGCGGAGAAGACGGGCGGAGTAAATCTGAGATTTGGTTTCTCGCGTCCTGCTCAGGCGCGTTTTTGCGGAGCCTGTTTAGCCCGGGAGCGGCGAGCTTTTTTGCCGCGCGATTTTGCGGAATGTCTGCGGTAGCTGGCCTCTTGAAGCGTGGCGTGTGGCCGATGGACGGCCCGATGCTCGACCGGAGGTTCCAGCACGGCCTCCACTCGCTGTTCCGCTATCCCAGGCGCCCGGCTATAGTCCGGATCGAACATCGCGATCACCGTCGCGGCACGGGTACTGTAGCGCCGGGCCCATTGGCTGTCGATGAGGCTGCCTTGCACCGTCTGCCAATGTTCCGGCTCCGTTTCCGGATACCCGTCAAGTCGAGGCAGCTCACGGGCATTGTTTTCATCATTGATCGCACCGAGAAACCCAGTAAAACCTTGAAGGTTTGTGCCCATCTGGAAGACGAGTTGGCTCAGAGCCATTTGCTGCGGACCGGTCAGATCGTCAAAGTTGCGGCAATACGCTTTGGCGTTGTAGATGGCCTGGATGGCGGAGATGCGCAGCAGAGCTGTGGCCTCCTCTTCGCTCAACTGCGGTGTCAGGGTGTGCCGGATGATTTTTCGCCGGTACTGTTTTGCGGTCCATCGGGCAGAATCGCGGTTGAATTGGGCCAGGATTTGGGTCAAGCGCTCTGGAGCCAGGCCGGCGGCTTGCCAAAGCTGAGCTGCGGAAGGCTCGACGAACGGGTGCGGATTCAAAGGATCCAGCTGGGGGTGTTCCGTCTCCTGCACGTCCAGGCTGAAGCCGGCGCCAGTCAGCGGCCGGCGCGTGTTTGGATCGGGATAAGCCGCCAACACCCAGCCTTCATGCTGGTGATCGCGAAGGGTTTCCATCAGGCTTTGCAGGCTGAACTTGATGTCTGAGTCCTTGAACTCGAGCAGTGCCTGTACGCCATTGTCCGGCGGGGTCAAGGCTTGGGGGAAAAGGGAAGAAGCAGGCGATGCCAGGGAGTCAAGGGAAAGAGCGAGCCCGGACGGCGGCGCCGGAATCTTCGCCGATGCAGGGGCGGTCATGGCAAATGCCAAGGCTGGCAAGAGGAAAAGCATGTCTTGTAATCGCCGGCGATTGCAGCCGCGCGACCTTCCGTGCCATAAACAATGCCTTAAATTGCGCCTGGAAACAATAACGGAAAAGTGCAAGCGGCCAAATATGTAGTGCGTCCGGCAATGGGACGGTAGGATGGTCGCGCAGCGTAATTGCGCCGCCTGCATCGAGAGGATGCCCATGGATCACCTGGAGGCACTGCGCCATCTATTGAATCTTCTTCCTTTGCAAGTATTTGCCGGGGGAATCATTCCGGCCTTGCAATTCGCCAGGGGGAAGTTTCGTTTGCTCCAGGCAGAGCAGCGCAAGCTGCATCTCAGGTCGAGGGTAGTTGCGTTGGCTGCCTTCATCTCCAGCATGAAGGAGGTCACCGGGGGACAGGAATGGCGGGAGGTATGCTTAAGCGACGCGCTCAGGGAGCGGGAAAGCCTACTAAGGGAGTTGGCTGCCTCGATAGCCCGAGAGACCGCTCGGCAGAAACATAGCCGCTCAAGAAATTGGTTGCCGTGGTTGTTCCTGTTGTACCAGCCTCCGCGTCCGATTGGATGGGTGCTCCGGTGGAGCTTCTTTGCCCTGGTGTTCGTCACCGTAGCAGGTTCGGTCCGCGGAGTTCTCCACGAAAACTACCTGCCTGTTCCGGTGTTGGTGCCTTTCCTGCTGGTAAGCTTTGTTTTAGCGGTAGTGGTCAGGCTTGCCGCTGCACAGATTGAAGGAGTGCGCCCTCGGCGTGTGTGAGTTCGGGAATTCACCCCAAGGGCGGCCGCTTTAACACCGGCCTTCGTGATGTCATCCTGGCTACGGCGCCCCGCCTCCGCCTCCGCGTCGGCGGAACTCTCTCCGCCATTAGCGGTTCTGATTAAACCAGTAAAGGTCCTTCACTTTCTGCCCGCCCTTCTTCATCATCGGAGGATTCTCTTTGCCCCACGTGGCGTGATTCCAGGTGACCGCCTGGAGTCCATCGTGTTCCGACGCAAAGGCCATTGCGGGTTCGGTTGGTCTGCCCTCCTCGGGAGGGAACGTGATCGTAATTCCGCTGCCGGAATCGGTCCAATGACCAAATAGCGTAATCGTGGCCCCGTTTCCCGGGTCTTCTGTTACGGTGGCCGAACCGTCCCACCCCAGGCTGAGGTTCATGAAGGAACCCTCTTTGCCGGCGTCATGGGCTCGGGAAAAATAGGCGCCAACCAATTTGGCGCGGTTATTGGTGTTGCCGCAGTAGCCCGACACCGGCGACAGCAAGGAAATTCCTACGAGCGAAAACTGAAACAAAGAGAATTTGGTGAAGCGCATAGTACCTCAATCGCGGAAGGCTGATTCAGCCTCTCAACTGCGGAGCGCGATGCTTGTTGTTTGCTTGGGTGGCGCGATGGCCTGTCATCATTCTACCTCTCAGCGTTCTGCCTACCCGGGTGTTAAAGTCAGCTTAATTTCAAATTTGGCGTGGTTTAATCTTCTCGAGCGCAGTGGTAACGTTTGGCATAGTTACGGAAGTGAAATGGAAGCTTTGCCCAAATTTGATGTGACAGGAAAAATCGCGCTGGTGACGGCCGCGTCCCGCGGCCTGGGACGAGCGATTGCCCTCGCCCTCGCAGAAGCAGGCGCTGACGTTGCGTTGGGCTTACGGGACATTCACAGCGATCATGGCGTAGCCGCTGAAGTTGCAGCACGCGGGCGGCGGGTTCTTCCCTTGCAGATGGATATGAGCGAACCACAGCAGATCCGTCAGAGCATCGATCGCACCGTCGAGCATTTCGGCCGACTCGACGTTTTGGTAAATAATGCCGGCATTGCGCCAGACAACCTGGCAGAAAACGTCACCGAAGAAGACTTCGACCGCACGCTAGCCATCAATTTGAAAGGCACATTTCTGGCCTGTCAGGCTGCAGGGCGCGTGATGATTCGTCAGAATGGCGGATGCATTATCAACATGAGTTCGCAGGCGGGTTTTGCTGCCCTGCCTACCGAGTCGATCTATTGTATGACCAAGGCCGGCATCAGTCATCTCACCAAGTGCCTGGCGGTCGAGTGGGGTAAATACAACATCAGCGTCAACGCAGTGGCGCCAACTTTCATTCGCACTCCGGGCACAGAGCCTGCGTTAAGCGATCCAGCATTCCGCCAGGACGTGATTGAGCGGATTGCGGCTTTCCACCGCATCGGAGAACCGGTTGAAGTTGCGGGGGCGGTGGTTTTTCTGGCGTCGCCCGCGGCTTCTCTCATCACGGGCCATACCCTTATCATCGACGGCGGTTGGACGGCCCGCTGACACCCATCGCGGGTGTGGACCAGAACGTAGGAAGGGTAGTTGGACCCTCCACCGAAGGAACGGTGGAGGGTCCAACCGTTTTGCGACACCGCTAAGGGGTGCAATTCTGGGTTGGGGTGCCCGCAGGACAGGCGTCGAAGAGGGACCAGACGAAGTCTCTGCGGATCCAGTCGCGCGAGGGCAGAGCCGCCGGCTCGCCAACAGGGTTATAGGTCAGCAAGGTGATGCCATCGGTGCCGTCATTTTTGACGGAGGAAAGGGCGTGGCAGCTTATGCAGGAGGCTTGTTTAAGATCCATGCCGACGTTCTCTCCCTCGATGATCGAGTTGCCCAGCAAGGTTGGTTTGCCATCTGGGTGGACAAACCTGATCTGCACGCCGTCGAGACGGTAGTTCTTCCACTCGGGCGCCAGGTTCGCGGCATTCATGAGCCCTTCAAGTTGGGGTGTCAAGCTGGTGAACGCTCCACGGGTGCGCACCGGTTGGGAACCAAACGCATCGGAGCAACCCAAAACCTGGCAGCGGAATGGATTGGTAGTGAGATTTTGAGGCTCAAAGGTTGCCCAGATCCATTGATTTATCAATTTCGAGATCAGGTGAAGTCCGACCATGGCGAAACAATTGCCGCTGATGGTTTCGACATGTACGCTTTGCGTGAGACTTTGAGGAAGATTCGCGCAATCGAAGCCAATGGTGGACAGATCAATCCAGTCGGCTTTGATTTCGATGGAGGGCCGAGGGAACTGTATATCTCCGCGAGCGGCTGCGATCTGTGTCTGCCCTGGTCGGTTCCATATGCCGGTGCCTGTGATGTAGTCCTGATCGGAGCCATTCAGCCGGACTTCCTCGCAAATCATCAGTTTCTTCTGGTTATCGGGAGGCGCTTGAGCGGTGTTGCAGTTCTGGTTAGCGGCTCCGAGGAGTCCGGGGATCGTCACCTGGATCCCAGGGTTCCTCGCCAACGCCAGCGGGCTTGCATGGAGCAAACGCGGCGGCGCAGAAGAAGGAGCGAGTGAAGCAGGAATTTGCAAGACGTTGGCAGGATCCAATGGGTACATCTGCGCCTGCTCGATCCAGTTTTCCCACGTTACGTAAGGATAGACGTTCTGGTTCACCGGGCAAGTGGAAGCCACCCAAAGCCGCCAGGCCGTCTCTTCAAGCGATCCGGTGATTCTGTCCGGTGGAGAACAGGGACCCGAGGGGCGCCGGGACACGTCAGCCTCAGTCACGGCATTTTCCGAAACCTGGGGGTCGTTTGTCTGCGCTGACGCAGTGAATAAAGTTTTTCCGCTGTGGTTGCCCGAGAGAAGCGTGGACCCCAGGGGCAACGCCAAAAGGGCTGCTACCGACAAAGCTGTCACGGATTTCACAGAATTCTCCTTATTAGTTTTCGGACCGTTGGCTCCGAAAGCTGGCTGTGGGGAGGGCGGACGCAGTATAGCAAACAATTGTGACGGCTAACTACAGTTACAAATAAGGAGCAGTTGAGCTCTGTCTGCGCAAGGGTCTGCGCAAAGGAAACTGCATGGAACACTCGAACGGGCAGCCTGACGTAAAGATGGAAACGCGGCGGGATTTCCTCAAGATGACGGCGTCGCTGCCTTTGGCTGTGAGCTTGAGCGGGGGATTTCTTTCTGACAAGATCTCCGGTCCAATACCTTCCTCCGTGGCTGGGAGCGGCATCCTTCCGTGGTACCAGCGCACCTACCGCTGGGGACAAATCAACCTGAACGAGTCCGACCCCCAGAACTTCGACCTGGATTGGTGGCGAGGCTACTGGAAGCGTACCCAAACCCAGGGCCTGGTCATCAACGCCGGGGGCATCGTCGCGTTTTACCCCAGCAAAGAGCCGCTGCAACACCAGGCGGAGTTTCTCAACGGCCACGATCTCTATGGCGATCTCACGCGCGCGGCTCATGCTGACGGGCTTATCGTCTTCGCGCGCATGGACTGCGGGAGCGCCTTCGAGCCGTTCTACCACGCTCACCCGGATTGGTTTGCAGTCAACGCAGCGGGAGAACCTTATCGCGGCGGTTCCGCGGAGAACGGCGTCGTGCTCTACACCACCTGCATCAACGGCCCCTACTACGATGAGTACATTCCCCGTATCCTGCGCGAGGTCATTGCCCACGAAAAGCCTGAAGGCTTTAC
>JBARKD010000653.1:0-3554 GCA_049800615.1 Acidobacteriaceae bacterium
GGTCGGCGGGCAGCTGATACGCAGGTGGACTTCTTTTGCTCCCGCGGCTCGCACCATGCGCACAATCTTGCGGCTCGTGGTACCCCGGATAATCGAATCGTCAATCAGGATAATGCGCTTGCCTTCCAGCAGGTTGCGCACCGGGTTCAGCTTCAGCTTCACTCCGAAATCACGCACCCGTTGTTCCGGCTCGATGAAGGTTCGCCCCACGTAGTGGTTGCGGATGAGGCCGAAATTGAACGGAATCCCACTCTGTGCCGCGTATCCGAGCGCCGCCGTCACCCCCGAATCGGGAACGGGTACTACCAGGTCCGCATCCACGGGCGACTCGATGGCCAGCCGGCGTCCCATTTGCTCCCGGCTGGCCTGAACCCAGCGCCCGAAAATCCTGCTGTCGGGACGGGCAAAGTAAACATGCTCGAAAATGCAACTGGCCTGCTTCGTTCCAGTGGAATACTGCACCGAGGTGACACCTTCGCGGGTCACCATGACCACCTCACCCGGCCGAACGTCGCGCTCATACTTGGCGCGAAGCAGGTCAAACGCGCAGGTTTCCGAGGCGAACACCACTGTATCCGAACCATCGGGATGGCTGATCCGGCCCATGGAAAGGGGTCGAAAGCCATATGGATCGCGTGCTGCAAAGATGCGGTCCCGGGTCATCATCACGATCGAAAAAGCTCCGGACACCTGGCGCAGGGAGTCGCCGATCGCCTCAATCAGGCTGCCGGCATTGGAGTGCGCAATCAGCTGCACGATGATCTCGGAATCGCTGGTGGTCTGAAAATAAGCGCCCTGGCGCTCCAGACGCGCCCGCAGGTTTCCCAGGTCCACCAGGTTGCCGTTGTGCGCGATGGCAATCAGGCCGCGGGTGGAATCCACCCGGATTGGCTGCGCATTCAACAGCGCCGAATCGCCGGTGGTGGAGTAGCGCGTATGGCCGATGGCGAGCCCTCCCGGCAGCTTGGACAGCACATCGTCGGTGAAGATGTCCGCTACCAGGCCCATGCCCTTGATGTTGTAGAGGTTCGTGTAGTCGGCGGTGGCAATGCCCGCGGACTCCTGCCCGCGATGCTGCAGGGCGTAGAGCGCGAGGTAGGCCTGGCGCGCCGCGTCCGGATGTCCGTGAACCGCGACAACTCCACACTCTTCCCTCAACTTGTCCAATGGTTCGATGGCGCCGCTCCCCATAGCCTTCAGTTTGCTACCGGCAAATCGTTGCGCAATTGGGCCGCCAGGGCAGTTGACCATACGTTGCGCAGGCCGGAAACCTTTTCCCGGATCAGCACACGGCCGTCCACCGCAACCTCAAAAAGATCAATTACGGTTTCACCTAGCGTCGCCACCATCAGGCCGGGGTGTTGCATGGCCAGCTTTTCGATGTGTCCCACGGAGGCCTTGGGACAACTGAGAATACACTGAGTGGCGCTCTCGCCAAAGAGATCCCACTCCGCCGGCAGATCGGGAGCCTTGGAAAGATTGGCTCGCACCCCGACCTCGTGGGCAAAACAGGCCTCAGCCAGCGCAACCGCAATTCCCCCGTCGGAAACGTCGCGAACGGATCGGATCAGCCCAGCCTGTGCCAGCTCGGCCAGGAAGCGGTGCAGGGAGGCCTCCAGTTGGAGATCAAGTCTGGGCGGAGTGCCCCAAAGCGCGGAAAGAACCTTCCGCGAGTACTCGGAAGAGCCAAATTCCTGCATGCGCTCTTCCAGCGGCGGAACCGACGCGGGAGCGATCAGCAGAACCGCATCACCAGCACGCTGAAAATCCGCGCCCACAGCATCGCTTACCCGGTCGAGGATTCCGACCACTCCAAGGACAGGTGTCGGGTAAATTCCCTGGCCGCGGGTCTCGTTATAGAGCGACACATTGCCCCCGGTAATCGGTGTGCCCAGAGCAATGCACGCTTCGGCAATGCCATCGATGGCCTGCGACAGCTGCGCCATGATCTCCGGTTTCTCCGGGTTGCCGAAGTTCAGGCAGTTGGTGGCCGCCACCGGTGTCGCGCCGCTGCAGGCTACTTTACGCGCAGCCTCGGCTACCGCGTGCGAAGCTCCCAGTTTGGGATTCAGGTAGCACCACCGCTCGTTGCCATCGAGCGCCATGGCAAGGCCGCGTTGCGTGTCCTTGATGCGTATCACGCCTGCCTCGCTTCCCGGGCCCTGCACCGTATTGGTCTGCACCATCGAGTCATACTGCTCGTGAATCCAGCTCTTGGAGCAGATATTCGACGAGGTCAGCAGGGCGCGGAGTTCATCCGCATAACTGGTGGCGTCAGCCGTGCGGCTCGAAAGCGTCTCCTCAAAAAATGTCAGTTCATCCAGGACTTCCGGGGGAGGGCTCAGCCGGACGGGCGCCTTCCATTCGCCGACGGGCCGGTGATACAACGGCGCTTCGTCAGTCAGCGATTGGTTGGGGATGTCCGCGACCAGCATGCCATGATGCCGAATACGGAGCCTGGGTTCGTCGATCACCTCGCCTACGATCACCGCATCCAGACCCCACTTGTCAAAAACCTGGATCACCTCGTCTTCGCGGTCTTTGTCCGCTACCAGGAGCATCCGCTCCTGGCTCTCGCTCAGCATAATCTCGTAGGCGGACATGCCGGTCTCGCGCTGCGGCACATGATCCAGCTCCACATCCACGCCAACACCGCCCCGCGCGCCCATCTCGCAGGTGGAGCAAGTGAGCCCCGCAGCTCCCATGTCCTGAATGCCTACCACCGCGCCCGTTCGCATGGCCTCGATACAGGCCTCCAGCAGCAGCTTTTCCATGAACGGATCCCCAACCTGAACGTTGGGCCGCTTCTGTTCCGAGCCCTCTTTGAATTCCTCGCTCGCCATCGTGGCGCCGTGGATCCCGTCGCGGCCCGTCTTCGCCCCGACATAAATCACCGGATTGCCAATGCCGGAAGCCTTGGCATAGAAAATCTCGTCGCGCCTCACCAACCCTAAGGCAAACGCGTTGACCAGGGGATTGCCGGAGTAGCAGGGCTCAAATCGCGTCTCCCCGCCTAAGTTGGGGACACCGAAGCAATTGCCATAGGAAGCGATACCGCTGACCACGCCCTCTAACAGCGAGCGATTCTTGTGGACGATCGCGGAAGCGGTCCGCTGGCCTGCTGCCAGTTCTTCTTCGGAGATGGGACCGAAGCGGAGCGAATCCATCACGGCGAATGGCCGCGCGCCCATGGTAAAAATGTCCCGCAAAATGCCGCCCACCCCGGTGGCAGCACCCTGAAAAGGCTCGATAAAGGACGGATGATTGTGGGATTCGATCTTGAAGGCGCACGCCCAACCGTCGCCGACGTCGATAATCCCGGCGTTTTCCCCGGGGCCCTGCACCACGCGCGGGCTGTGGGTCGGCAGCCGCCTGAGGTGTATGCGGGAGGATTTATAGGAGCAGTGTTCGCTCCACATGACGCTGTAAATGCCCAGCTCCGTCAAGCTCGGGGTTCGCCCCAGCGCAGCCACGATCCGTTCGTACTCGGTAGGTGTAATTCCGTGCTGTGCCAGGAGTTCCGGCGTGGGAGAGATGGGTTCCAGGTCCAGGGA
>JBARKD010000654.1:0-10804 GCA_049800615.1 Acidobacteriaceae bacterium
ACTTCGTATCTTCCATGACGGCGGACGTTCGCAACGTCAGCGAAGGGGAAGGCTGCCCGCAATGTCCGGCGTCCCTGGGCAATTTGCTCAAGGTGGCAAAAGCTATAGAAGTGGGGCACATTTTCAAGCTTGGCTACCGGTATTCCGACGGCATGGGGGTTCGCGTGCTGGATCCCAACGGCAAAGAAATCACCCCAATCATGGGCTGTTACGGAATGGGCATAGAACGCATCCTAACGGCAGCCATCGAACAGAATCACGATGGCAACGGCTTCTGGCTCAGCCGTTCGATTGCGCCTTTCGATGTGGTGGTCACGGTCACCAATTCCGGGGATACGCAGTTGTCAGCGACCGCCCAGGAAGTGGCGACAAAACTGGAAGAAGCGGGTTTTGACGTATTACTGGATGACAGGGACGAGCGGGCAGGTGTCAAATTCAAAGACGCGGATCTGGTCGGCATTCCCTACCGGATCAACGTCGGGAAGAAAGCAGCGGAAGGCCGGTTGGAGCTGGTGACGCGTTCCACATCCACCAGCCAGGACGTTCCGATTACGGAAATCGTCAGGCGGATGCAGGAAGCCGTCTAACCGAGCAGCGGGGTCATTCATTGCCAGTCACAGTCAAGGTCGTACGCTCAGGCTTGCTGAAACATCCGGTACGCACCATCATCCTGCTGTCGGTCGTGGGGAGCATGCTCTTCGGGCTGGTGGTGTGCGAGTCGATCTTCGGCTACTACTACTTCAAATATCGCCACGCGGTCGACGAACGGCTACAAAAAGGGTTCTTCGAAGAGACAGCCAAAATTTATGGCGCACCGAAAGAGCTGCGCATCGGGCAGAAATTAAACCCCGGAATCGTGGCTCAGCAGTTGCGGAGCGCAGGCTACAGCACAGAGGGCGATCGTGAAGCTTCGCGGCTGGGAACGTACGCGCTGAACGATGCCAGTATCACCATCCAGCCCGGGCCCCAGTCGTACCACTCCGAGCAGGGCGCGACCGTCACTTTCGACGATGGCAAGATCACGAAAATCTCCGGAGATGGCGGGCAGGCCCTGGATGCTTATGAGCTGGAGCCGCAGCTTATCACCGGGCTCTCCGAAGGCCAGTACCGCACCAAGCGCCGCCTGGTGTCGTTTAACGAGCTGCCGCCGAACCTGGTAAATGCGGTCACCTCGATTGAGGACCGACGCTTCTTCGAACACGGCGGCGTGGACTACTACCGGCTGCTGGGAGCGTTGCGTGACGACCTGCGCGTGGGGAAACGGCGTGAGGGCGGATCCACCCTCACGATGCAGCTTGCGCGGGGCTTCTTTCTCACCCCGGAAAAGCGGCTGAAGCGCAAAATCATCGAAATCGCGATCACGTTTCACCTGGAGAATCGCTTCAACAAGCAGCAGATCTTCCAGCTCTACGCCAATTACATTCCGCTGGGGCAGCAGGGGAGCTTTGCCATCAATGGATTTGGCCAGGCGGCCCAGACCTATTTCAACAAGGACGTGCGGCAACTCTCTCTGGCGCAATGCGCTTTGCTGGCAGGCATGATTCAACATCCCAGCTACCTGAATCCCTATCGTCACCCGGACCGAGCGATTCCGCGACGTAACCGGGTTCTGGACACCATGGTGGAAACGGGCAAGATCACCAAGGAAGAAGCGGAGCGGGCCAAAGCGGAGCCGCTTACGCTTGCTCCGGTTATGAGTACCGACGCGGGCGAAGCACCCTACTTCGTCGACCTGGTACGCGAACGGCTGTCGCAACGGTTGGGAGACAGGGACTTCAACCATGAAGGCCTGCGGATTTACACCTCGCTCGATCCCGACCTGCAGCAAATAGCAACTGATGCGGTAGAGGAAGGGATGAAGGGAGTGGACGCGCAGGTGGAAAAACTGCATGCGCGACGGGTGAAGAAGGGCGATGACTCTCCCATCGTCTATCCGCAGGTAGCGTTGGTGGCACTGAACCCCCACACGGGCCAGGTACTGGCTTTGGTGGGTGGCAGGAATTATGGCGCCAGCCAACTCGATCACGCGATTGCCCACCGGCCGACGGGCTCCGCATTTAAGCCTTTCGTTTATGCGGCTGCATTCAACACCAGCCTGGCGGGCACCATCCTTACCCAGCCGGCGGTCATTCCCCCGGTCACCGAGGAGACGGTTTCCGTGACTCCGGCGGAGGCGAACGCGGCGTCTCCCGATCCTGCGCCACCCGATCCGGGCAGGCAAAGCGGAATCTTTACCGCGATCACCATGCTGCACAATGAGCTCTCCACTTACGAGGGGGGCTACACGCCGGGCAATTATCACGACACGCGCTACACGGGCGAGATTACCGCGCGCACCGCAATACAGTTTTCGCAGAACAACGCGACCGTCTCCCTGGCCGAGATGGTGGGCTACAACAACGTTGCCTCGCTGGCGCGGGATGCCGGGATAAAATCGGCGCGCGGGACCCCGGCGGTAGCGTTAGGCGCGTACGCTTCCACGCCGCTGGAAGTTTCGGGTGCGTACACCGTATTTGCCAATGGCGGAGTGGGCATCGACCCATGGCTGGTCGCCTCGGTCCGAGCACCCAACGGCGATGTAATCAGCGACTACCCACCGAACTCCAAAGCCATCCTCGACCCGCGGGTCGCTTATCTCACAACCTCGCTAATGGAGAACGTGATCAATGCGGGCACAGCCGCCCGGGTGCGCAGTTTAGGATTCAACGCTCCAGCCGCAGGCAAGACCGGTACCTCCCACGACGCCTGGTTTGTGGGTTACACCAGCAATCTTCTCTGTGTAGTTTGGATAGGCAACGACGACTACACCGACCTCAAGATCGACGGCGGGATCGCGGCGGCCCCTATCTGGGCTGACTTCATGAAGCGCTCGATCAAGCTGCCGGAGTACAGCGACGCCAAACCGTTCCAGGTTCCCGACGGTGTTTCCGTCGTGCGGCTGGACAAAACCACCAACTTGCTTGCCGACGACAGTTGTCCTGTCGACTACAACATCGCTTTTTTGGACGGCACGGCGCCGACGCAAACCTGCGACGAGACATCCGGCGATCAGCGGAATTTGTTCCAGAAGATATTCGGGATTGGGAAGCAGGCAACGGTGGGGCCAGCCATGGTCCCTGGGAATGGTATGCAGCCACAGCCTGGGCAGCCGGGCGGTCCGCCAGGGACAACGGCACAGGCGCAGCCGGCGCCCGCCCCACCTCCACCGGATGAGCAGCCGAAAAAGAAACACGGGTTCTTCGCCAAGTTGTTCGGCAAGAGTGACAAGCCACAGCAGCAACAACCTGACCAGTCGCAGCAACCGCATTGAGTTCGCGGTGTCCTACGCCTTTTGGCAATCCGGGCACCAGTAGGTGGAGCGGACGCCTGTGCCTTGTTTGCCGCTGAGGACCGAAGCGCCACAGCGGCGGCAGGGTTCGCCCGCTCGACGATAGACCCACAGCCTGGCAGCAGAATTGCTCGACCCAGTGGTACGGCGGCCACCGGTGTAGGTCACGATGCCATCTCCAGCTGCTTCGGTCACGTTTGCCGCCAGGAAGCGGCGCGCCGTATCCAGAAGACATTCAATTTCCCTGGGCCGGAGACTGGAGATCTTGCGAAAGGGATTGATCTGGCAGGCGAAGCAGATTTCCGATTTGAAGACGTTGCCAATCCCCGCCATCACCCGCTGGTTGAGCAGAACGTTGGCGACTTCTTCGTCGCTGTGCGCGAGCAGACGGGCCGTGGCTTGGTCCGCGGCAAAGGACTGACCGAGCACATCCGGGCCCAGGCCCGTCACCGCGGAAAATCGTTCCAGGGTGCGCGCGGTGTGAAAGCGGGCGATGGGCACGTCAAAAGCAACGGCTTCCATGGTCTCCGTTCCGAGCACGATACGCATGTGGCCGCGGCTACGCTTCCAGCGCTCCCCCGCGCGGTAAATGTGCCAGCTCCCGCTCATCAACATGTGGGTGGCCAGGACGAGGTCGCCGGAAAGATGGATGAGCAGCCACTTGCCACGGGACTCCACTTGCTCGACCGTACGGCCGGCTACCGGACTCTGATCGTTGACACTGGCGAGCTGTGCATAGCCCGTTTCGAAGCGGGTGATTTTGTGGCCGGCAAGCGCCTGGCGCAGTGCCCGAGCCGAGCGAAAGATGGTGTCGCCTTCAGGCATCGGTAGCTGCGGCGGCGAGCGCGGCGCGGCGGAAATTCAGCCCCAGAGGCGCGAGATGAAAACCCGCCTCCTGGAGAAAGGGGGCGAGGAAATGATGCGCGGCGGGCTGTCCATTGATGGTGGAAATGAGCATGCCTCCGCGATGATCTTCGCGCCGTTCCATTTCCTGCTGTGCCAGGAGAGCGAGGAATTTGCTGAGGTCGCGGGCCGCGGTGGAGCGATCCGGCTCATCGGCGGGCAGGAAGACCTGGAGGCTGGGCTGATTGCGGCGAAGGTAGGCGATCAGCTCACCGTTGCGCAGTACGACGCTGGCGCCTACGCCGCGGGTAAGCATGCGGGGTGCATCGGAAGCTGCTTCTTCGCCGGACACAGGCCAGCGCAACACCGAGCCGTAAAGGTTTGCCGGATCGGTGGCAGCGAGCGCGACCATTTCCGCCTTTTCCAAGGCCGGCCCGGCGCGCAGCGAACGCAACAGGTCGACCGCCGCGGGCAAAGCGAATTGAGTCGCGCCCAGGCCAGCGACGAAATAGCCGCGCCGGATGCGGCCGCTCTCTTCGAGCGCCTTGAGGACGTCGTAGATGGCGCTAAAACCTCCAGGAAGATTCTCATTGGAAGCGGATTCACGGGTCAGCACGCCGTAGCGATTGAGCAACTGGTTGGCGAGAGCGTGACTCCATTCCGTGGGCGAAGACAGCGATGGGGGAACCAGGCTCCAGCGGCCCTGCGCACTGGGCGGGGTGGTACGCCGGGAACGGAACGACGGCAGGTTGTGCTGGCGCTTGGGCTGGCGCGATGTAGCCGGCCGGGCGACATAGGCGCGCAAAGCATGGAAAGTATCGTTGGTTGCCAGGCCACGCCAGACCAGGCTCCACAGCGCATCGAGAGTCTCGCCCGGGTAGCCTGCGCCGGTCGCCTCATGTAATTGAGCAAAGAAAGCGGCGCCGCCGCGGCCGAGTTGCTCGAGAAGCGCGATCTCGCGTGGGCTCATTGGATTTTCGGCCGGCGGGTCGACGCGAGGGGGCAGCAGCACTCGGAGCTTATCGGCAAGAAACAAGGCAATGCGCCCGTCATGCTCACCCAAAGCATCGAGCCCGCACCAGACGACCTCGCCAGCCGCGATCAGGGTGTCGAGACTATCGGGAGAGTACTTGGAAAGGCGCGCGGGCAGGATGGATGTTTCCAACAAAGAGGCCGCGATGGGCGAGCCCTGCAAATGCTCGATGGTGTCGAGCAAGGCATCGAGGCCGCGCCGGCGCTGCAAAACACCCTGCCAGTGCGTGGCCAGCCGTGCGAATGTTTGCTGCTCGACCGGCTCGACCTCGCGGCGCAGACGGGCCAGCGACTTGCGGCGGATGAGGCGCAAAACTTCCGCATCGCACCATTCCCGATAAACGCCGCCGGGGCGGAATCCTCCTTCGATGACGCGGCCGTCGAGCAAAAGCGCATTCAGCGCGCTTTCTACCGGAGCCGCATCCAGTGCGAAACGCGCGGTCACGTCGCGCAGGGTAAAGGGACCGTGCGTGCGGGCGTAGCGGCGCACCAGTTCGAGGACCGGCGCCGTCACCGGCTGCAACAAGGCCACCGCGATTCCTGGAGGAAGCGGGATGCCCAGCGCATCGCGATAACGCGCCGCATCTTCGACGGCGATGAGGCGCTTCTCGCCGGCAATTTTTATTTCGAGCAAGCGCCGGCTGCGCAGCAGGCGTTCGAGCTGCTGCATGAGGTCCGGATCGGCAAGGCGGAGCAAAAGCTCCTCTCGCGAGAGGTCGCCGAGGCGGAGCAGCAGATCGTGAATGCCGTCGGCGGAGCGGACGCGCTGACTTTCAAGCAAACCCTCCAGTTGCTGCTCCACTTCGCGGATAGCCTCGGCGTCCAGCAATTCGCGCAGGTCGGCATCGCCCAGCAGATCACGCAGCTGCTCCTGATCGATGGAGAGCGCCTGGGCGCGGCGTTCGGCCAATGGTGCATCGCCGTCGTAGATGTAGTTGGCCACGTAGCTGAAGAGGAGCGAGGAGGCAAAGGGTGAAGGGGTGCGGGTGTCGGCGACATGCACGCGCACGTCGCGCCGGCGAATGGCGCGCAGCGTTTCGAGCAGGGAGGGCATATCGAACACGTCACGCATGCACTCCCGATAGGCTTCGAGCAGGATGGGAAACGAGGGATAACGGGAGGCAACGGACAGCAGATCGTAAGCTCGCTTGCGCTGCTGCCACAAAGGCGCGCGGCCCTGGGCGCGACGTCTGGGCAGGAGGAGAGCACGCGCCGCGCTCTCGCGAAATTTCGCAGCAAACAAGGCCGTGGTGCTTAGCTGACGAAGCACCAGGTCGGTGGCTTCTTCGGCATCGAGCAGAATCAGCTCGGGATCGGGCGCGGCGTCGCTGTCGGGAAAGCGCAGTACGAAGCCGTCGTCGCCCCACATCGCTTCCACATCGGCTCCGCCGGCGGCACGAATCCTGCCGCTGATGGCCATGGCCCAGGGCGCGTGGATGCGGCTGCCGAAGGGGGTCAGCACGCAGACGCGCCAGTCGCCCATTTCATCGCGTGTGCGCTCAATCACGATAGTGCGGTCATCGGGCACCGTGGTGGTAGCAATTTCCTGATCGGCGAGGAAGCGGATGAGGTTTTCCGCGGCAAGCTCGTCGAGATCGTGCTCGCGGGCCAAGCGGCTCAGCGCGGCATTGCGCGGCATCTCACGCAATTCGCGGACCAGTTGGCCGATGCGGCGGCCGAATTCGAGCGAGCGGCCGGCGTAGTCACCATGCCAGAACGGCATCTTGCCGGGCTGGCCGGGCGCGGGCGTGACCAGCACCCGGTCGTGCGTGATCTCATCGATGCGCCAGGTCGACGCGCCCAAAATAAAGGTGTCGCCGGTGCGGCTCTCGAAGACCATCTCTTCGTCCAGCTCGCCGACGCGGACCGGCTTGCCTTCGGTTCCGGAAAGGAATACACCGTAAAGCCCGCGGTCGGGGATGGTACCGCCATTGAGGATAGCGAGCATCTTGGCTCCCTCGCGCGGAGACAGGGTGTCACGCAGGCGATCCCAGGTGATGCGCGGGCGCAAATCGGCAAATTCGTCCGAAGGATAGCGTCCCGCCAGCAGGTCGAGTACGCCGGTAAACGCGGCACGGGTGAGGCCACTAAAAGGCGCCGCGCTGCGAATGAGGCGAAACAGTTCTTCTACAGAAATTTCGGGAGGGGGCTGTTTTCGTTCCTTGATGGGAATTGCAGCTAACGCGGGAGGCTGGGCCACTATGGCCACAATCTGCTGGGCTAAAACGTCGAGCGGATTGCGCAGAAAGCGAGTGGATTCCACCAGGCCTTCATGCATGGCTCGGGTGACCGTGGCACACGCGACCAGATCGGCACGATATTTGGGGAAGATTACGCCTTCGCTGGCGGCGCCCACGTGGTGACCGGCACGGCCGATGCGCTGCATGGCGCTGGCTACGGAAGGCGGCGCCTCGATTTGAATCACCAGATCGACCGCACCCATGTCGATGCCGAGTTCGAGCGATGAGGTTGCGACCAGGGCGCGGAGCCGGCCGGCTTTCAGCAGGTCCTCAATCTCGGCACGCTGGGAGGCGGCGAGCGAACCATGATGCGCGCGGGCCAGTTGCTCTCCCGCCAGTTCATTGATCGCGCCGGCCAGACGCTCGGCAATGCGCCGGTTGTTGACGAAGATGATGGTCGAATTGCGGGCGCGAATAATGTCCAGCAGGCGGGGATGGATAGCAGTCCAGATAGAGGTGCGCTTGGGACCCTGGGATGCCGCGCCACTGGGCAGTTCCTCGCGCTGGCCCATGCGAGCCATGTCCTCGACCGGCACTTCGATGCGCAGATCCAGTTTCTTGGGTTCGCTGGCGTCCACGATGGTCACGGGGCGGTAGGCGACCAAGGGAGCTTCCTCCGCCGTTTCCGGGCGAGGGTCCACAAGCTCCGAAGGAGAGGCTGAGCCGCCGAGAAAATGAGCCACCTCCTCCAGGGGGCGCTGGGTGGCGGAAAGACCGATGCGCTGTATGGGCGTTTCGGTGATCGCCTGCAGGCGTTCGAGGGAGAGAGCAAGATGCGCGCCGCGCTTGGTCGGCACCACGGCGTGAATCTCATCGAGGATCACCGTGTCCACGAGGCGCAGGCTGGAAGAGGCATCCGAGGTGAGCAGAAGATAGAGAGACTCCGGCGTGGTAATGAGGATTTCGGCCGGATGGCGGCGGAAGCGGCTGCGTTCCTGTTGCGAAGTGTCACCGGTGCGGATACTAATCTCCGGTTGGTGAAACGAAACTCCCGCCTGGCGGGCCATGTTGGCGATGCCTGCCAGGGGGGAGCGCAGGTTACGCTCCACATCGACGGCGAGGGCCTTGAGGGGGCTGATATACACGACGCGGCAGCCCTCCGGGGCGTCGGGCGGACGGCGCAGCATGAGGCGGTCGAGACACCACAGAAATGCGGTCAGCGTTTTGCCAGTCCCGGTAGGGGCAAGGATCAGGGTACTTTCGCCGCCCGCGATGGCCGGCCAGCCAAGGCGCTGGGGAGACGTAGGCTGTTCAAAGACGGCGCGAAACCAGGCCGCTGTCACGGGATGAAACAGATCCAAGACATCGCGAGTTGGTTTCTTTCCCGGCATAACGTCCTGCATCAAGGATAGATGCAAGCGGAGATCGAAGTTGCGCACCAAGCTGACTGCCATTAGGCTCAGTTGACGATGCCAACAAGGGAGACGGAAATTTCCCAGGAACTGCTGCGGCGTTTGACGGCGGAGGCTGAGGAGGCGGCCGGGCAGGCCTACGCACCCTACTCGAAGTTTCGCGTGGGCGCCGCGTTGTTGCTGGAAAACGGACTGCTGGTGACCGGGGCGAACGTGGAGAACGCTTCTTATGGGTTGACTATTTGCGCCGAACGATCAGCGGTGGTTCGGGCAGTTGCCGAGCACGGTCCGGAAGTGCGCGTGGCTGCTTGCGCGATCACCAATCTGAACCAGGCAGCCAGTCCGCCCTGCGGGGCTTGTCTGCAGGTGTTGAGCGAGTTCATGCAACCGGCCGGCCGGGTTATTTTCCGCAGTGAAGCGGGGTGGGAAAATTATCGCTTTGATGAAGTTTTCCCCTACCGATTCAAGCTGCTGAGGTAAGGAGAACGGCTTGGGACAATTCACCGGATTACTAGGGCTGGTGACGATCTTATTGGTCGCCTGGCTGCTTTCCACCAATCGGAAAGCTATCCGCTGGCGCACGGCCGCCTGGGGACTGGCCCTGCAGTGGATTTTCGCGCTGCTGGTATTGCGCTTCGACGCCGGCGAACGTGCCTTGGCTGCCGCGGGAGACGCGGTCAACCGCATGCTGTCCTATGCCTTTATCGGCTCGGAATTTGTTTTTGGCGAGCTAGGCAAGCAACACTCCTCAATTGGGCTGATCTTCGCCTTCCAGGTGCTGCCCACCATTATCTTCATCTCCGCATTTTTTGCCGTGCTCTATCACCTGGGGATCATGCAGATAGTGATCAGGGGCGCAGCGCGCCTCATGCAGCTAACGATGCGCATCAGCGGAGCCGAGTCATTGAATGTCGCGGCCAGTATTTTCATGGGGCAGACGGAGGCTCCGCTCAGCATTCGTCCTTTCCTGCCGGGCGCGACGCAATCGGAACTGATGACCATCATGACCAGCGGGATGGCGCATGTCTCCGGGGGCATCATGGCTGCCTATATTCTCTACGGGATAGAGGCACGGCACTTGCTGGCGGCGGTCATCATGACCGCGCCGGGGACGGTGCTGATTTCCAAAATGCTGGTGCCGGAGATGCATACGCCGGCGACGCTGGGCCGGGTGACGATGCCTATCAGCGAAGAACACCGGGAGGAAAACCTGCTGGGCGCAATTGCCCGAGGGACTATTGACGGGGGGCGCCTGGCGTTCAACGTAGGCATCATGCTGATTTCGTTCCTGGCCCTGATTGGACTGCTGAACGGGATACTCGGCGGAATGCATAACTGGCTGACGCCGCACCACATTCCCTTTCCATCCAGCCTGAATGTGATCCTGGGATTCCTCTTCTCGCCGGTTGCGTGGTTGATTGGGATTCCCTGGCATAGCGCGCACCAGGTGGGCAATCTTCTGGGCACGCGCACGGTGACGAATGAGCTTGTGGCGTATGCGCTGCTGGGCGCGCAGAAATCGTCGCTGGATTTCCGGTCGTTCACGATTACGACGTTCGCGCTCTGCGGATTTGCCAACTTCAGCTCGATCGGGATGCAAATCGGCGGCATCGGCGCGCTCGCGCCCAACCGGCGCAACGATCTGGCACGTCTGGGCTTGCGAGCGATGCTGGCGGGCACGATGGCCAACCTGATGTCGGCGGCCATCGTCAGCGTGTTGCTGCGTTCCTGAGCGAAGATCGTTGGATAGAGGACAGACTGAAGCCGTTGAGGGTATTTTCTGTTTGCAGACAAAGCCGGTCATCCTGTCCAGGGGTGAAGAATGGTGCCCTCAGCGGCTAAAAGCCGCTCATCTGTTCGACTTGACGGCGGGGCTGAAGAGTCTGCGTGAGAACTCGGTCAGCAGCGACCAAGGATCGGGTGCCCCATCCTTCGCGCTTTCTGCGAAGGGTGGGATAAGCAGAAGTTGCGGGGAAGGGCCTCGGGTGAAGAGCAGTGGCATCCCACCC
>JBARKD010000655.1:0-3710 GCA_049800615.1 Acidobacteriaceae bacterium
CGACAATTTCTATCTGGTCAAGGACTTTGCGCAGAGCGGCGCTCTTGCCTACGAGATCCTCGAAGTTGTATTCCGCGCGGATTTCCGATTCGAGATACAAGCGCTCGTCTTCCAGGCGATTTCTTGATGCGCTGAGTCGTCCATACGCGAGCGCGTTGTCCAACGCCAAGGAAATCTGCGCGCTAATCTGGGACAAAGTGTCGAGATCTTCTTGTCCAAAGCTGTTAGATCGCTTGCTCCCCAAGCTAAGAAGCCCTAGGGGTCCGTTCGGAGTCCCTAGGGGAGCTACGGCTAAGGCGACGATCGATTCGTCCTTCAGTCGTTCGAGAACCGCCGGCCGAAGCTTTTCGATATCCTGCTCCGACCAGATCTCAGCGGTGCGGGTACGCATCTTCTCAACTTCCTGATCGGTGACTTCACGGACGGGAAGATCCGCGAGGAAGCCCTTGCCGCCGGGGAAATCGAGAACCGCGCATTCGAGCCGGTTAGAGCGTTTATCGATAAGCCAGAAACCGGTGAAGTCATTCGCAAAGTATTTGCGAATTGACGATGAAGCAGAGCGGAAAAGCTCGTTGACGTCCAACTGCGTCACAACCTGATTGTTGATTTCGAGCAGCAGTCGGAGCCGATCGCGCTCGTGCGCTAATTGCCGCTGGTACAGTTCTGCCGCATCGCGGGCAACCGCGCCCTCAAGCGCAACGGCAACATGCGAGGAGACAGAGATCATAAGTTCCATGTCGTCAGGGCTGAATTGCCCACTCTGCGCAGTCGCAAATGTCAAAGCCCCGAGTTTCTTCCCGGAGATCGAGATGGGAAATATGTATGCGCTATGCGGAGTCCGAACCGTCGCTTGCGATGCCAGTTGGGGAATCCTTGAAAGCTCGGCCTGCAGGTCAGGAACGTATATCGGTTTTTGTTCCTCGAGGGCTCTTCCAACTGCATTCCCCAAATGCGGAACCTCAGTGCCAATTTCGACTTGATGAGCTTCCGGGCTTCGGTCAAATGCTATGAGTCGGACCGAGTTCCCGCTGTTAGACAGCAGGGAAAGGCTAACCGAGTCGAAAGCCCCAACGCTCGATAACAGACGGCGTAAACTCTGCAGGACAGCCTTCAGGTTGGGCTGGGATGCGACGGCGCTGGACACTTCGAGCAAGGTCCGATACCTGCTGTCCGCTGCGCTTCCTGATTCCATTACACCCACCGGCATGGTCCTAAGTTAGCATAGGGCCGGCGATAGCCAGGACGGGACACAGCGTCTCTTGTCCGAATCAGGACTTCGGTGAGGCGAACTAGTGCAAAGTCGAGAAATTCGGAACCAAATACGATCGGCAAGCGCGGATCGCCCATCAATGATCGGATCGGAGCCGTGTGCTCCAACAGGTCGATGACGAGAGTAGTCCCTTCGGACTCGAGTTGTACGCCAGCCCAGAAAAGCCGCATAATCCGCATGCGCACATCATATCCCCCGTCTGCCATTGTCCCGATAGAATGAAAACATCTATGCTCGGTCGTATCCTGCTCGTCGCTATCTCTTTGCTCATCCCAGCGTGTACTGCTGCCCAAGAGGATACAGGGCCTGCCCCCGACGTGGAGGCGATCCATCACCTCATTAAGCGGTATACCAAAGCCGTAGACACGATCGACCTGAACCTACTCTCGCAAATTTGGTCCCACTCGCCCGAGGTCTCGTTTATCTATCCTCTGGGCGAAGAGCGCGGCTTCGATGCCATCGAGCAGCATGTCTTTAAGAACGTCATGGGCGGCATGTTCTCGGTACGCGATCTTGAGACGCACAGTGTGACGGTTCGCGTGAATGGAAGCGCGGCGTGGTCGGAATTCCACTGGGTCTTTAGGGCGACAATGCGCAAAGACGGATCGGCCGTGACGACCCATGGTGTCGAAACGCAGATCTATCGCAAAGAAGCTGGAAAGTGGCGCCTGGTTCACGTCCACTACTCGGAAGATCGCGCGGTCGCCCCCTGAGCACGTGGTGACCGCCTATCAAACGATAGGACCCTATCAGGACTGCCCCGCACGCGTCTACCGATCTGGTTTGCAACCAACATCACGATTTACCGGTCCATGCGGGAACGTGCAGGGGTTAGGGAGGCCAGTGTGTTGGGCATAAGGTGTAGAGTATTAGCAAATCAGCGTTCAATCACATCCTTCTCTTCGCCCTTCGGGTCCACCCAGGGCGGCTCAGAAGGTGCACTCGTCAGGAGCGAGGGATGCTTCAAGTTATTTTCGTATTGCTTGCAGTCATCGCCGCCTCGATTCATCTTGCGTTCTCGCCCAGCAGGCGGAAGAGCGCTGCGGCGATCATGGGCACGTATCTTCTCTATCTGCTTTTCGTCTACGTTGGTCTGATGGGAATTTTGACCGCGTACGCGCACGTTTTTCGTCCGGTTCAGACGTCGGCCTCCATCGGATGGTCGACGAGTCCTTACGAGTACGAAGTGGGGATGGCAGATTTGACAGTCGGAGTGCTGGGAATCCTCTGTCTGTGGCTTCGGGGCAACTTCTGGCTGGCGACGGCCATTGCCAACGCCGTCTGGCTGTTGGGAGATGCGGTAGGACATCTCCGTCAGATAGTGCTTAACAACAATCATGCCGCTAATAACTCGGGTGTCTTTCTGGCTGTTGAGTTTACGATGCCCATAGTGATTCTTATTCTGGCGCTGGGTTACCGCCGAACGACGGCAATGGGTTAATTGAGGCGCTCCAGCGTTAGAGGATGAAGCAAACCGCAGGTCTCTCCACTTCGCTATCCCGGATTTCCTGTTGAGGTTGGTGGCGTTGGCGAGATTCATGCGTCTTTCTTTAACGGAAAGGCGCATACGTGCACGTGTCCGGTGCAGCGTGACAGGAAATTCGGGTACGCTCCGGTCGAGACGACAAAGCTGTTGGTAGGGGAGGGCTGCCTTTCCATGAAAAAAACTGCAGGTCTCTCCACTTCGCTCCCCCGGATTTCCTGTTGAGGTTGGTGGCGTTGGCGAGGTTCATGCGTCTTTCTTTAACGGAAAGGCGCATACGTGGACGTGTCCGGTGCAGCATGACAGGAAATTCGGGTGCGCTCCGGTCGAGACGACAATTTTGTGGGGCGGGGAGAGCTTTTTTCCACGGCACATCGGCAGTTGATCAACGCTGGGTTAGGCGACAGTGCATCGCCTGCTCCGCAACTGCCTCCGCCCGCTAACGCGCCGACGATCTCGCTCGAGAATGACGACAAGTAATCCACGCCGGAAATGTTTGCCCTGCTTGAGTGATATCTTGCGAAACACGACTCAATTCCGAATGGATTAGTCCTGCTTTGGCACGGTCCGACAATCCATCTGCGTGCTATCTTCGGTCGACTACATCAGGCCCAAAGCACGTTTCCAGAACTGAGCTTGCGGCGGATTGTTTCCGGACCACCGACCATCTACATCTCGGCTTCGGCAAGGAGTTGAGTCCGTTTCGTCACCGTATAGTGGTGATGTGCGAACTCGCTTGCTTCCCGTAACGTTTGCGGTGCTTTTGTCTGTCTATTTGGCGTCGTCTGTCTGCGCAACAGGGAGAACGCCGTCTCAGGCTAAATCGCTGGGCGGGATTGAGTGGATGCAGCCGGAGCCGGCCGCATCCCGCATCGACGGCGCTGCGTTAGAGTCTCTTTACGCGGAGATGGCTCAGGAGCCAGATCACGATCTCAAAGGCATCGTTATTGTTCGCAA
>JBARKD010000656.1:0-7339 GCA_049800615.1 Acidobacteriaceae bacterium
GTTATAGCCCTGCATCCACATGTAGCGGGCCAGCGCGTCGCCGATCGAGTAGTTGCGCACGTGGCCCATATGCAGCTGGCCGGAGGGATAGGGCAGCATCTCGAGCACGTAGTACTTGGGCTTGCCGCTGTTTTCCGGCTCGGCGCGATACAGTTCCGCATCCGCATCCCAGCGCTGCTGCCAGCGCACCTCGATTTCCGCCGGGTCATAACGCTCGGGCAGAGAACTCGTCTCCGTGTTCCCGGCTGCCGCCTGATTCTTGATTTCTGGCATCTTCCTATCGATTGTAACTGGGGCTGCGAGGGATTTTGATTGGCTGGGGAGGGTTACCGCGGCTCGCAGTTTTGCTATTCCGTGTCGCCATCCCGATTGTTTTTCAAAATTTTGGAAAGCACGTCTAACCTGCCATCGACCGTGGGCGCCTCGAGGCCCAGGATTTTGGCCAACAACGGATAAACGTTCACGTTCTCGAAGGGCTCCAGTTTGGAGCCGGGGCGAATGTCGGGACCCACCGCCAGGAAGATGGCGCGCATCGACTTCATCACTCGTGGGTCGTAGCCGTGGACCCCAAGTTCCGGGGGCTTGTCCTCTGCCGGAGGTTGGGCGCGAATGGCATAGGGACCGTTCGCCACAATCACGGGATCGCCTTCGCGCGGGTTGCTGTTGTACTCCAGCGACGCGGGCACTCGCTTGCGCCGGTAAACCGTGAAAGCATCTGTCTTGATCTTCAGCGCCTGGTAAGCCTTCTCCGCATCGGCTTCGGAATTCGGATAGAGCAGCCAGCCGGCGGTAACGAAATTGGTCAGGTCGGCATATCGGGAGAGGTCGATCCAGGGGCCCTGTTCGTGCTCCATGCCATGGTCGGAGACTACGACCAGGTCGATAGGCAGCTGAAGGCTATCCAACTGCCGGCGAAGACTGCCGACCAACTGGTCAACATGGCCGACAGCCGCGGCTGTCTGCGGGCTGTCGGGACCGTGTTCGTGACCGGCATGATCGACATTGGAGTAATAGAGCGTGATCAGATGAGGACGCTGGGCGGCGGGCAAACGCAACCAGGCAATCACCTGTTCGATGCGCTTCTCATCGGGAAAGTGATCGTCGAAATGGAGATAGTAGGTGGGACGGCCACCGTCGATCTCGGCCTCCGAGCCCGGCCAGAAAAAGCAGGCGCTGCGCATGCCTTGCTTCTCCGCCAACACCCAGAGAGGCGTGCCTCCGTACCAGCTGCCGTCGCGGACAGCCGTTGCATCGCTGGTCGCGTAGAACTGCTTGCGCGACGGGTCGTAGAACTTGTTGGCCACGATGCCATGGTGCTCAGGATAAAGTCCGGTGATCAGGGTGTAGTGATTGGGAAACGTGAGCGAGGGATACGAAGGAATCATCCCCTCGGTAGCCATTGCGCCCTGGCCGCCCAGCGCCAGCAGCTGCTTCGCGCCATACTTTTGTAGATAGTCGTAGCGAAAGCCGTCCAGCGATACCAGAACCACATAGGGCTTCCCCTGCTGAACCTCGGCATTCGGGCCGTGTTCGACGGTCACCACCGGAGCCGGATTCTGAGCAGTTAAGGCAAGGGACAGCAGAGACGGCCATACCCAGGCCAGGAGGCGGAAGGCAGGAAACTTCACGGCGCCTCTAGCCCCCCTTAGCCGCGCGCAACTGTTCGGCCGCTGCCTCGGGCGTAATGTCGCGCTGGGGCATACCCAGCATTTCAAAGCCGACCATAAATTTGCGCACGGTCGCCGAGCGCAGCAGCGGGGGATAAAAGTGACCGTGAAAGTGACATTCCGGATGGGCTTCCCCATCGCTGGGCCGCTGGTGAAATCCCATGGTGTAAGGAAAGCTCACCGAGAACAGGCGATCGTAGACCATGGTGAGCTGCTTGAGGATATCGGCCAGGCCCTGCTGCTGCGCGGAGCTGAAAGCATCGAGCGCGGCAGCATGCCCTCGGCTGAGGACCAGGGTCTCGAATGGCCAAACCGCCCAAAAGGGCACCAAGGCTACGAATTCCTGGTTTTCGCACACAATACGCTGAGCCTGTTCGAGTTCGATCTTCAGAGCCTCGCACAGCAGGCAGGCGCCATGCTTTTGCCGATAGGCGAGCTGGTTGGCCAGCTCGGTCGCGGGTTCATCGGGCACATGTTCCGTAGCCCAGATCTGGCAATGGGGATGCGGGTTGCTGGCCCCCATCATGGCCCCGCGATTTTCAAAAATCTGCACGTGGCGTATCTCGGGGCGAGCGCCCAGGGCAGTGAATTCCGCCGTCCAGGCTTCCACCACGCGAACGATGTCGGGCAGTTCCATCCCCGCCAGGGTGAGGCTATGGTCGGGGTGAAAGCACAGGACGCGGCATAGACCGCGTTCGCTCTCGGCTTGCAGCAGTCCGTTCTCTGAGCGGCCCGCGGGAGCGTCGGGTAAAAGCGCGGCGTAGTCGTTCTCGAAGGCGAAGACGCCGGTGTATTGCGGGTTTTGCTTGCCTCCGGCGCGGATATTGCCAGGACAAAGGTAGCATTCCGGGTCGTAATGCAGCGCGGGCTTGCTATCGGCCCGGCTGACCTCTCCCTGCCAGGGACGCTGCGTGCGATGAGGAGAAACCAGCACCCAGCGGCCACGCAAAGGATCGTAGCGGCGGTGAGGACCCTGCAGGTCCAGCGTCATTTGGTCCAGCGCCATTCGGTTCAGCGTCATTCGGCGTTCTTCCCGGCCAACGTTGCCACGATGCCCTTGCCCTCTTGCACCGTGAAGATCTTGTCGACTCCGGGTATGCTGACTTTCTCTATCGCACCGCTGGGCCAGTGAATCTCCACCGCGTCCACCTTCTCCGCGTCTCCTATGCCGAAATGGACCCTGGGGTCGTTGGCAGAGACAAAGCTTCCACTACTCAGCACGTCGCCCCGCTGCTTTAATCCCGCGGCTGTCAGGTAGACGGTGGCCCCCACCCCATCCTTCGGGCTTTTGCGGCCGCCGATCAGCCCAATTTCCACCCAATGGTGATGATCGGCGTTTACGTTGCGCAGCAGGGTCGGCGCGGAGTCCATGTTGTTGATCACGACATCGATCCGTCCATCATTGAAGAGATCCCCGAAAGCCGCGCCGCGCGCGGGGATGACGACGGCCAGACCCGATCCCTCGACCGCCGGCACCAGGTCGAACTTCTTTCCCTGCTGATTGCGAAACAGCAAGGGGCGCTCGGCGTACGTCGTGCCCCAATTGTTCTGATCGACGATGGGATAGACGTGGCCGTTGGCCATGAACAAGTCTTTCCAGCCGTCGTTGTCGTAGTCGATGAATTCTGTCGCCCAGCCGAGAAAGGGGACGGTGATCTCGGCCACCCCCGCGGCGTAGCTGTCGTCGGTAAAGTTGCCGTCCCCATCGTTGCGATAGAGCACATCGTAGTCGTCGGAGAACGTGGTGTTGAACAGGCCGAGCCGGCCGTTGTTCTTGTAGTCCCCTACCGCCACGCCCATGGAGGCGGTTTCCCGCCCGTTCTCATTCAGAGCGTAGCCCGAAGCGTAGCTGTCATCTTCGAATGTGCCGTTGCCCTTGTTGATGTAGAGGTAGTTCGGCGTGGAGTCGTCGGCCACCACCAGGTCCTGTTTCCCGTCGTTGTTTACATCCACAAAGATCGAGGTGAATCCGTAGTAGCCGTTGGGATCGTCTACTCCCAATTTCTTGCTGACATCGGTGAAGGTGCCGTCGCCGTTGTTGTGAAAGAGGTGGTCGTGCTCTCCCTTGAGCCCGCGTGGGCCGCACATCACGTTGATCCCGCGAAACTGGCAGAAGTTGGTGGCCACTTTGCTCCCGTCCAATCCCGGCGCCTGGTCTTGGTCATAGTGCACATAGCCGGAAACGAACAGATCCAGGCGGCCATCGCCATCGTAGTCACCGAAGCTGGGGCCGCTCGACCAATTGCCCAACTGCACACCCGCCTTTTCCGCCATATCGGTGAAAGTGCCATCGTGGTTGTTGTGATAGAGACGATTCTTGCCGAAGTTGGTCACAAATAAGTCGGGCCATCCATCGTTGTCGTAGTCGCCGACCGTCACGCCGAAACCCCAGCGGTCGTTGGTCACGCCGGCTTTGGCGGCAACGTCGGTAAAGGTGCCGTCATGGTTGTTATGGAAGAGGGCGGCGTGGGGAGAGGGCGCCTTGCCGCTAAGCGCGTCGTAGGTGGACCCATTGACCAGGTAGATATCCAGCCATCCGTCCTTGTCATAATCGAACAGGGCTACGCCCGACCCCGGAGCTTCGAGGATGTATCTCTTCTCCGGCGTGCCCATGGTATGCCGCCAGGATGTCAGGCCGGCCTTGGCGGCGACATCCTGAAACACGATCGGCCCCGCCTTTACGAATCCGCCGGCCGTGATGGGCCGCTTTTCCTCGTCCAGGACCGGGGCATGGGTGCCCCCCGTATTCACTCCCATGCTTTGGGGCGGAGCGCTTTGGGGAGCGCTCTGCGGCGGAGTGTCCTGGCCCCTCAGGCAGGTCAATCCCGAGGTCAGGACCAGCAAAAACAAACCGCGCTGCAGCGAAAAGTTCATCCCTTGGAGAGAATAAAGGATTTGTATCGGGTTGGAGTGGTTCGACGAGCCTCCTGCTCCGGAACGCCGGGTCAGGCTCTGCCCGTTCCAACGCCAGGAGAGAGCGATCTGGAAAACCCGGAGAGGTGAGAGACGAAGACAACGAAAATTTGAGAGAATGCATCGAGAGACTCATGCGGCGCTGCTTTAATTCGCCGGGAAAAAGCCGTTTTGTTTTCCTGCTCCCCCTCGGACTGCTCATGCTGTCCATGGCGGTCTTCGCCTGGGGCCTGCAATACAAGCTCTCTCTTTACAAAACTCACCAGTCGATAACCCACGTTGCTCCCGAGGCCAAGCTGCTCTCGCAGAAGGAGCGTCCCGTTACGGGACAGGCCGTCGACGCCGCGCCCACTCCCTTGCCGCTTCCCGCTGCTCTGCCGGCGGCGTTGCTGCTGCTGGCAATGACCGCAACCACCCCCGGCCTGTTTCAAACGGCTGGCCGTTACCTCCCGGCACGCAGTAGGGAAAGAGCGGCCGCTCCGCTCCCTCTCCGTTACCGAGCTGTCTTCTTTCGCCCTCCTCCAGTCCGCTAAGTAAAACCGCGCCATGATTTCGACCGCCGCTTGCCCCACAGCGGCGCGCCGTTCCCTCTCGGAATTCTGCCTATAGGTGCGAATACACATGATGCGTAAGCGTATGTTTCTCCTGATTGCTGCGTGCGCCGTCCTTGTCTTGGCCGCGTGGCTTGTTCTCCGTGCCCGTGGAAATGGAAGAGTTGAAGCTGCTCCAGAGCCGGCGGCCGCGCGGGTAGCGACGGTTGAACGAGGTTCCGTCTTCCACGTGCTGGCTCTAGCCGGTCAGTTTCAGCCTTACCAAGTAGTCGACGTCCATCCCAAAGTTTCCGGTTTTATCCGCTCCATCAAGGTCGATATCGGCGACCGGGTGCGCGTGGGGCAAACCCTCGCCATCCTGGAAGTCCCCGAACTGCAGGCGCAGTTGGAAGGCACGGTCGCCCAGGTATCCCGCAGCCAGGATGAGATCACCCGTGCGGGGCACGAGGTGGCCGCGGCCGAAGCCGAGTTTGCCGCGCTGCACGCAGACAACGACCGCCTGCAACAGGCGGCCAAAGAGCAACCAGGTCTTATCGCGCAGCAGGAACTGGACGACGCCCGCTCCAAAGATCTGGCCGCGTCCGCGAAAGTCGATGCTGCCAAAGCCGCGTTATCGGCGGCACAGGGCGGCGCGGAAGTCGCCCGCGCAGATAACCGGCGGGTAGGCGCGATGGCCGGTTACACCAACGTAGTCGCGCCCTTCTCCGGGGTCGTGACCTGGCGCTACGCGGACACGGGAGCGCTCATCCAGTCAGGCACAGACTCCAACAACCAGGCTCTGCCCATCGTCAAGCTGGCGCAAAGCGATCTGCTGCGGTTGCGCATGCCGGTTCCCGAAGACGCGGTGCGCTATGTGAAAGAGGGCGACACGATGCAGGTGCGCGTCGACGCGCTGAACCGGTCCTTCACCGGGAAAGTCCTTCGCTTTACCCGCAGCGTGAATTTCGAAACCCGCACCATGGAGACGGAAGTCGACGTCGAGAACAAGGATCTTTCCATCGATCCCGGCATGTATGCGAATACACAGCTGCTGCTCAATCACGCCGAAAACGTGCTGACCATTCCAGTCGAAGCTCTTCTGCTCCGCGACAACCGGGATGTGGTGTACGTGGTGGACAGCACGAATCATGTGCACCAGCGCAACGTGGAAGTCGGGCTGCGAGGATCACGGCTGGCGGAAATCAAAAGCGGGCTCGCGCTCGGAGACCGCGTCATCCTGGGCGGACAGGAGAAGTACCAGGAAGGCGAACGCGTGACGCCGGTGGCCGAGAAACGGACAGCCGACGATGTGACGCGCGAAGCAGGCAGCAGCATCGACCTGCATGAAGACGGGGAGGAGCAGTAATGCCCAAATTCGCGCTGCGCTACCCCTTCTTCATCATCATGATGTGCCTGGTGGTCCTGTTGATCGGCGTGGTCAACGTCGCCAGCATGCCCGTCGACCTCTTCCCCAAAATCGATATGCCTGTCGTGGTCGTGGCTACGTTTTATAACGGCATGCCGCCGCAGCAGATCGAAGCCGACATCACCAACACCTTTGAGCGCTTCTTCACCCTGGGCGCGAATATCGATCACTCCGAGTCGCGCTCCCTGACCGGGGTGAGCCTGATCAAGATTTACTTCAAGCCCGGCACCGACCCCAATGCTGCGCTGAGCAACATCGCCAACCTGGCCATGGCGGACTTGCGACGCCTGCCGCCGGGCACGCTGCCCCCCGTCGTGCTCGGCATGGACGCTTCGAGCCAGCCCGTATGCCTGGTAACCCTCGAGGGCAAGGGCCTCAACCAGACTCAGCTCAAGGATTTAGCACAATTTCAGGTACGTAATCAAATTTCCAACGTGCAGGGCGCTTCGGTCCCCCAACCCTACGGCGGCACCTACCGGCAAATCCAGGTGTACGTCGACCCCATCAAACTCGAAGCCCACAACCTGAGCCTCACCGACGTCGTCGACGCGGTGAACAGTTCGAACCTGATCCTGCCCGCGGGCGACGTGCGCATCGGCTCCAAGGACTACAACATCTACGCCAATAGCCAGTTTCCCGATGCCAAGGCCATGAACGCAATGCCCTTGAAGTCTTACGGCAACTCCTCGGTTCTGGTCGCGGATGTGGGCAAGGCAGAGGATTCAGGAGCCCTGCAGTACAACATCGTGCGCATCGACGGCCAGCGATCCGTGTATGTCCCTATCTTCAAGCAGGGCGGGAAC
>JBARKD010000657.1:0-3187 GCA_049800615.1 Acidobacteriaceae bacterium
CGGACATACTCCCGGCAGCATTTGTCTACTTATACCCAGCCGGCAATTGCTGATTGCCGGTGACACGCTGTTTGCCGGATCCATCGGAAGAACGGATCTGCCTGGTGGCGATGGGAGAAAGATCCTGCGTTCTTTGCGAGACAGGTTACTGGTGTTGCCAGATGAAACGCGGGTCATTCCTGGGCATGGTCCGGAGACAACGATCGGCGAGGAAAGACAATTTAATCAGTTCCTTAGACCAGAATTTCGAATGTGAAACATCAACCTGTCCCCCAAATCTACACAAAAGGGTTACCTGCAAGGAAAGTGAAGCGAAAGATGAGACATTATTAACAATTATAAATTACTTACAATCTGTTACTTGCAATCAATACATCAGGCAGATATTGAATGACCCGAAAGTATTAGTAACTAGCTTGAGTCCTTCTTTCCACATTTATTTTCCATCAATGGAAATAAAATTGCTTACAAATTGCTTACGATAGCCGAGACGCCTTCGCGAAACTCCAATGGCGGCGCCAGCAGGCTGATCACCAGCCATCCATCACCGGGAAATCCAAAAAAACTCCCGCTATGCACCGCGACTCGTCGCTGCAGCAGAAGATCCATTGCCATTCTCTCCCCTGGCATCACTCCCGGAACGCGAAGCACGGCGTACCAGCCTGCTTCGACGGCAAGCCGGGTGACCAACGGGTTTCGCTCCAGGACGATATCCAGTGTGGTCAGGTTCTGTTGCAGACGCTGCCTGATTTGCTGTTGTAGCAGTTCCCTGCCCTGCAACCAGACAGGGAGCGCTCGTTGCCCAGGCGTGCTCATCGAGAGGTACGTGTCGGAGATGACTTCCAGGCGATCCAGCGCTTCTGCCCCAGCGAAGCATGTCATCCACGCGACCTTCATCTGGGGCAACCCAGCGATTTTGCTGAGGCCGCTGAGCACAAAAGTTGGAATATCGTGTTCGCCGGCGGCAAAGCTGGAGACGCCGGTTAGGCCGGGGTGAACGTAGTCCAGAAAGACCTCGTCGACGATCAGCGCCAATCTGTGGTCCCGGCAAAGTTGTTCGAGAACCGCGCGTTCTTCCAGCCGGGTGAAGTGGCCAGTTGGATTGTTGGGGTGGACGACCAGTATGGCCCGGGTACGGTCGGTAATGCGCCGGCGCAAGGCCTCCGGGTCAAGATGCCAACCATGGTCGTAAAAGAATTGATAAGGAACCAGCCGTACGTCGTCGAGCTGGGCCAGGAAGTCGAGTAGCGGATAACCGGGCTGGCCGATGAGTACCTCGTCGCCGGGATCACAGAGCAAGCGAAAGAGAAAGCTGTAGGCTTCGCTGGTGCTGGTGGTGAGCAGGATCTGCTCCGGGCCAACCTCAACTCCATGGTCGTGGTAGTAAAGGCTGACTGCCTGGCGCGCAACAAGAAGACCGCGAGGATCGGGCTCATATCCGAGCGCCGCCGGATCGGCAAGTGGCCCCAGGACGAAAGCCGGCTCGTATTGAAAGCCGCAATGCGTCGGATTCGACGCGGTCAGGTCGCATAACGCCACTCCCGCGGCGCGCAATTCGGCCAGATGCCGTGCCCAGGGCGTCTCGCTGAGGTCCCACCGGGTTCGCGCCGACCATCTCACGGATTTCCCTCCCCTGCATGGTGTAATAGGAGCAGAAACAGGAAAAACCTGCCCTCAATCCTTTGCCTTCCCCTGGAGACTCGCACGCATGGATCTCGAAGCTGTCATCTTCGACTATGGAGAAGTTCTAACCGGACCGCCCGACCCCGACAGGCATCGCAACCTGCTGGCTATCGCCGCAGTAGAGGAGCAAGCTTTTGAGAAGGCGTACTGGTCTCACCGCCTGGATTACGACGCGGACATTTTGAACGGGCAGACCTACTGGCAAACCGTGGCCCGGGATACCGGAGTTCACTTTACTGCCAAACAGATCAGCGAGTTGCTGGAGCAAGACGCCCTCATGTGGATGAATCTCAACCCAGCCATGATGGCATGGATCCCCAGGATCAAGGCGGCAGGGTTCCGCCTCGGAATTCTGTCCAATATGGGCGATGGGGTACTCGACTATATGCGGCCACGCTTTTCCTGGCTGGCGCAGTTTGACCATCTCACCTGGTCCTGCGAACTGGGCGTAGTCAAGCCCGATCCTGCCATTTACCTGCATACGGTCAAGAAGCTGAATGTGTCCCCCGAGCGGGCCTTGTTCATCGACAACCTGGAAAAAAATATCGTGGGCGCGGAAGCCGTGGGGCTACGCGCCGCCCTTTTTCAAAACGTAGAACAGTTGCAGAGTGACCTGACGCGTCGGAAGTTTCCCCTGCCGGCGTTGGAAGCGGTGTCCTGAATTCGAGATCAAGGTTTACGGGCAAGCGCGAGGCCGACTTGGTCGACAATTTCCAGGTCGAAGCCCTGGAGCGCGGGCACATGCGTTGGCGTGTTCGAAAGCAATCGGATTTTGCGGATGTTTAGATCGGAAAGGATCTGTCCGCCCAGGCCCACCTGGCGCAAAATACGCTGATGCCGGTCGTCTACGTGCTCGCCACTGCGGTGCAGAAATAGACGATGCGGGTTGGAGTTGCGGTCGATTTCGAAACCTTTACTTGAATTATGCAGGTAGACCAGAGCCCCTCTTCCCGCTGCGGCAATCATCTCCAGCGACCGCTGGACCACCTGATGGCAATCGCAAAGCGTAGTCCCGAAGACGTCCCCGGCCAGGCAATGGGAGTGTACGCGCACCAGAACCGGGTCCGGATTGTTGTCCGAGCTGACGTCGCCCCGCACCAGCGCCAGATGACTCTCTCCCCCCTCAACCTCGCTTTCATAAGCGATCATGCGGAAGTCGCCGAAGCGAGTAGGGACGACAGACTCCGCAACCCGGAATATATAACGCTCATTTTGCATTCGGAACCGAATGAGTTCTGCCACGGTCAGCATTTTGAGCCCATGCTGATTGCAAAACTCGACGAGATCCGGGACTCGCGCCATGGTGCCATCGTCGTTCATGATCTCGCAGATGACGCCGGCCGGAATCAGACCTGCCATACGCGCCAGGTCAACGGAAGCCTCCGTCTGCCCGGCACGCACCAAAACACCGCCGCGGCGCGCACGCAGAGGAAACACGTGACCCGGGCGAGCCAGATCTGCTGCGGTCATGCTCGAGTCGATCGCGACCCGGATGGTATGAGCC
>JBARKD010000658.1:0-14781 GCA_049800615.1 Acidobacteriaceae bacterium
GTAGTAGCCCTGCTGGGTGCGGCTTTGGGCAGGGCCGCGCACGATCGTTCCCTCAAAAGAAAACCACACGCCGTGAACCTGCCGCGTGGTAAAAGAGAGCCGCTGGCCCGACAAGCGGCTGGTGGCAAAAAAGAAAGTCAGCGGAGTGCCTTCATCGCTGGCCCGGTCGCCCAACCTGGTGATATAGCCACTCAAACGGTTCGGCTGGAGGTCAACCTCGATTGTGCCTCCAGACCCGAGCTGATATTGCCCCGAAGCCTCTGGCGGAAGCGTCGTTCGACCCATGGAACGCGTCCCGATATCAATTTCGTCTTCGCTATAACTGCGCCGGTGCAGTGCAGGCTGGGCCATCACGGCCTGCCCCCAGGAAGGCGGAGGAGGAGCATAGGAAAGCAGCGCGACAACCAGGAATGCAGCGGTATGCCAACGCGGAAATTGCACAGTCGCCTCGAAAAATGCCCCGAGCCTACTGCCCGTTACTCTTTTTTCGGGCAGCTTCGAACTCGTCCCCCGGATTCCAGGTGATATCGGGCAACGATAAAGCCTGCCACGCTAGTAAGAACCCAAACTGAGCCAGCCTGGCATCGGTGCGAAAATCCATTTCCGCACTATATTCGTCGCTGGGCCGATGATAGCGATGGGCATCGTAGTCAGCTTTCTGCTGCTTTCCCCATTCTTCCGTGTGACCGGCGAAAAGATCCCCCTCCTCGATGGAAAACGAGGGCACGCCGACCCGGGCGAGACTGAAATGGTCCGAACGGTAGTAGTGGCCGGCCATGGGGGAATCATCGGGCTGGATCTGCAAGTTGAAGGCGGCGGCCGTCTTTTGCACGACTGGGTAAAAGCTGGTCCGCTCCGCTCCCGCCACACGTACCGAAAGAGGAACGCCAATGGGCAACAGTTCGTCGAAGTTGAGATCGAGAGCGAAGTCGGGAATGGGTTCGGGAGGATGCATGCCCAGATACTCGGAGCCCAGCAAACCCTGCTCTTCCGCCGTGACGGCCGCAAAGTAGACGTCGCGCGGTGGAGAGATACTCGCAGAGGCGTAGGCGCGCAGGATTTCCAACAGAATGCCGCAGCCGGTCGCGTTATCCGCAGCGCCATTGTAGATCTTGTCTCCGACCGCCGACGGATCGATTCCCAAGTGGTCGTAGTGGGCGGTAAAGAGGACCTTGCCACGCGGGCCGGATTCGGATCCCGGCACCTTGCCGATCACATTCGCGGAACTGTAGCTGCGAACCTGGCTGACAATATGCGCTTTGAGGCGAACCGGCAGCTCGATGGGCCGGAAACCGCGCTTGCCGGCGGCCTCGATCATCTGATCCGCATTCATGCCCGCGGCGGCGAAAAGCTTTTGCGCGGTATCGAGCTGGATCCAGCCGGCCGCCTTAAGGATGGAAAGAGGGTCATTGCGAAGATAAGAAGTTTCGGTCGATCCGGAGTTGCGGACCACCTCCCAGCCATAGCTGGCAAGGTCGTCACGATGAATGACCAGCACTCCCACGGCTCCCTTGCGCGCCGCTTCTTCGAATTTGTATGTCCAACGGCCGTAGTAGGTGAGAGTCCTGCCCTGAAAGAAATGCTCATCATTCGAAGGTGGTTCGTTGACGATGGCGAGCAGAATTTTTCCTTTTACGTCGATGCCCTGGTAGTCATTCCATTGATACTCCGGTGCATCGATACCGTACCCCACAAAGACAATCGGCGCGTTCAGATCGACGCTGGGCGCGCCGGTCTGGTCTTTGGTCACGTAGTCTTCGCCGTACTTCAACTCGATGGGGGCTCCCTGAGCGGGAAGCAGGGTGAAGGTGGTCTTTTGGGCATCCGTGTGGACTGCCATGAGAGGAACAGCCTGAAAATAAGTGCCGTTCTCGCCGGCAGGGCGCGCGCCTGCCAACGCGAACTGCGTGGCAATATATTCCGCGGCCAGTTGGCCGCCCCGTGTGCCCGGCCCGCGACCTTCGAGCAGATCGTCGGCGAGAAAGCGAACATGGGCCCGGATTTTTTCCGGATCGATGGTGCCCGCGGCCTGACGAGCGGAAGGTGGAACGCCCGGCAAGGCAGGAATTTCGGGCATGTCGAGCGCATGTGCCAGGGCAGGCAAGATCGAGGCTGTGAGCAGAAGGGCAATTATTTTCCACCCTGCGCAGGCAGCCCGCAGTAGGGCGCACCCGAAAAAGAATTTTCTCATCGCACCTCCCGAGGCAAGATTTCGAACCGGCGCAGGATCTTGCGCGCCAAACCGGTCAGCGGTAAATGGATCAGGCCGGAGCTCTGTATCCATCGACGCGGGTTCGCTCCCGGAGGAAAGCGAAGCGTGACTTCCCGCTGGGAAAAACGAAGCACGCGAACGGTGTAGTTCGTCACGGTGATGGCGTGGCGCAGAGTAACTTCCACGCGCTCGTGATCGCCGTCGAGCATCGCTACTTCCGGCAACTCCCACATGCCCGGCATCAATGAGGCGGATGAGGAACGCTGCTCCAGCAAAACCTGGTTTGTGCCGTAACGCATGCGGCACAAGAGAGCGTAAGCGATTTGGCGGCTGCGCATTTTTTTCGGCAAAGCTGCCTGGTGTTCGCCTCGCGTGGAGCAGAAAGGCTGCACGGGGCAATGGAGACACAGAGGGCGTTTCGGCAGGCAGACGGTGGCGCCCAGTTCCATCATCGCCTGATTGAAATCTCCTGGACGGCGCCGATCGAGAAGAGAGCTCGCCTGTTCACGAAACCACTTTGCGGAAGCGGTGGATTCATTGCCGGGAAAGACCCGAAGCAGCACCCTCTCCACGTTTCCGTCTACCGCGGCAACCGGCTGGACGAAGGCGATGCTGGCAATGGCGGAGGAGGTGTATTCGCCGATTCCCGGGAGCTTACGAAGCTCCTCAGCGGAGCTGGGGAAAACTCCGCGGTGATCGTGAGCCACGGCCTGCGCAGCCTTGTGCATATGCCGCGCACGGCGATAGTAGCCAAGGCCGCTCCATGCGGCAAGCACCTGGCTTTCTGGTGCGGCAGCAAGAGCATCCACGGTGGGGAACAGAGTCAGAAAACGCCGATAGTAGTCCAGAACGGCCGTGACCCTGGTCTGCTGCAGCATGATCTCGGAAACCCAGATGCGATAGGGGTCGGAGCTTTGACGCCAGGGAAGATCGCGGGCGTGCACATCGAACCAGGCCAGCAATTCCTGCTGGAATTTCCGGATCGCTGCCGGATGGGTGACCACCCTTCGAATGTATCAGAGGGCGGCAATGGCAGCGGTGGTCTGACCTGCGAACAGCAGGTCCCTCCACTACGCTACGCTCCGGTCGGGATGACAATTCTGTTACGGGGCTTACTTAACAGATCGAGGTGAAGTTGAAGGGGCGGGGCTTTTGAGCCCCGCCGTCAAATCGAACAGAAGACCGCCTTCAGCCGCTGAGGGCAAGCTTCCACCCCGTAACAGAATTGTCATCCCGACCGAAGTGGAGGGACCTGCTGTTTCCCAAACCGGCAATAGATCTTCATGGAAGGCACCGCCCGTGCGAGTCGGAACGCTCCATTCAGGCTTGAGGATGTTCGCAATACGCCGTTAGTATCCACCCGGAAGACACTTGCTGCCAGACGGCGATCGCTTGCAGGGTTTGGGCCTGACCGCCCGCGGAGGGGAGCTGCAAGGTGTAGCTGAGCGTCATATCAGGGCCATTGGGCTTGACCACCATTCCTGTCATGGTGAAATCGGCCACGTTCAGACCCTGCAGATAATTGAGCACCTCATCCTTGCTCATCACCTTGCCACCGGCACTGTACATAACGTTGGCAGCAAGCATACCGGGCAACTGCTGCCAATTTTTCGCCTTCACCGCGGACCAGAAAAGCCGTTGATACTGTTCCGCGCTGGTGGTGGACTTCAAAGTCGGCGGATTTTTTACCCCGTAGACGGTGCAGCCGCTCAGAGTCATGGCAGCGGCCAACAGGCTGGTGAACCAGAACGTGCGCATCGATGTTCATTGGAGCACAAAACCGGGGATCCCCAGCAGTTTTCGCTGCTGGGGTGAAAAAAAGGCCGCCATAGTTGGCGGCCTTTTTCGAGTCGTTATCGTTAAGAGCTAGTCTCCCATCACGGTCTCTTCACTGACCGAGGGAGCCGGCTTGGGCGCGGGGGCAATCGTGTCGAGGGGGATGAAACCTTCCTTCGGCGTCTCACCCAGGATGTGCTCGCGGTAGAGCCGAGCCATTTTTGCGTTTTCCGCATCCTGCTTGATCTTCGCGTCGCGGGCCTTCAGCTTTTCCTCGCGCGCATTCTTGGCAATACCCGACTTCTCGAAGGTATTGTTGGCCGCGGCGTGGACATGCTCCTCATTGAGGAGCAGATCGTGAGTGATGTTGCCCATGCCTACCTTCTTGCCGCCGGCGAAGATCTCATGGCGCCCATGCTCGTCGTACCACTTGGTCAGAGTGGCCGTCATGTGCATCTTTTCGATGATGTTGCGCCAGCCCACGCCGGTGTTGTAGGCGCAGAAGGAAATCTCGCCTTCCTGCGTGGCATAGGGGATGATGCACTGCTCGGTGCGACGGAAGTCGTAATTGAACAAGTCCTGGAACCACATACCGGCGATGAACAGGAAGTTCCAGCGGTCGGCGCGGCGCTTTTCGATGTCTGCCATGGTGCGATCCGCTTTGACCGAGCCGTAATTGCGCTTAGTGGAGCCGGAGAACTTGTCGAACTTCTGCAGCAAATCGAGGATGCGCATGTGGGTGGGTGCTTTGACCGGATTGTAGTTCCGCAGCAGGGACAGGGTGATGCCGAGCAGCGAAAGGAATTTGCCCCGCGACGCGTCGTTCAGTTTGGCGATGTCCTTGGCCAGGCGATCGGCGTTGAGGAAGGCAGTGACGGGAACGGCTTCCTTGGTTTGCTTGTCGATCATGACGGCCATGCCGATGCCGCAGTTGGGATGGCAGCCGCAGGAAATCTGGCCCCACTCGCGGTTCGGTCCATGCACGAGATCGGCAAAATCGGAGAAGGTGCTCATGAAGCTGATGGGGAACCAGTCACGGGTGGGCTCGCCCAAACCGGTTTGATTTTTCACATCATGAGCCATGTGGCTCAGGGTGTAGCGCTGAGCCTCGCGGCGCTCGTCGCTGACCGCCTCATCGCGGCCGGTAAAGGATACAGGCTGGAAGCTGAGGAAGTTGATTTTCTTCGGATTATCCAGGGCGAACTGGATGATGTGGCCAACCTGCTCGTTATTGATGCCGTTAACGATGGTGGTGACGGGAACGATGTCGACGCCGGCTTCGTGCAGGTTGTGAATGGCCTGGAGTTTTACGTCGAACAGGTTGCCGACCTTGCGGTGGGAATTGGCCGCATTGCCGATGCCATCGAACTGCAGGTAGGCATAGCGCAAACCGGCTTCCGCGGCGGCGCGGCAGAGCTCTTTGCTCTTGGCGAACTCGATACCATTCGTAGCCGCCTGGACGGACTCATAGCCGACCTTACGGGCGTAGGCAATCGCGTCCAGGAAGTAGGGAGAGAGTGTCGGCTCCCCACCGGAGAACTGGACCGACATCTGGCGCCTCGGCTTGATGCTGACCGCGTTGTCCAACATGGTCTTGATTTCGTCCCACGTCAATTCATGGACAAAACCGACCTGGTTGGCGTCCATGAAGCAGGGATCGCACATCATGTTGCAGCGGTTGGTTAGATCGATGGTCAGGACGGCGCCGCGGCCATGGGTCACGGTGGAGGTGCCATGGTTGTGCAGCTTCTCGTCGTTATGGGCGCGGATGTCGCGGCCGGGAAAGACCTCTTCCAGATGCTTGAAAAAGGCCGGATCGATGGACATCACGTCTTCGAAGTGGCCGTGTTTGGGGCAATCCTTGATCATAAGGATCTTGCCGTCCCGCTCAATGATCTGAGCCTTGATCTCGCCCGCCTTTTCGTTCAGCAGGATTTCGTGCGGCAGCTTGCCGTCGACGATCTGCTGGCGGATCTCAGGGATGCATTTGGGGCAGAGCGAGTCGGTGCTACGGGGCCAACCCAGCGGCGGCTTTTCTTTCTGATAGGACTTCAGCAGAGGCTTATCGGACCACTTGGGGGTGAAGGAGGCGTTGGGACTGATGCGGTTGGCTCGCTCAAAAACGAACCAAGCTCCCTGGGCAACGATGGTGACCGCTCTTTCCGCGTATTTTACGGCTTTAGACATGGGGTCTCCTGATTCTTAATTACTTGGCCGAAAAGCAATCAGCACTCTGGTTGGCGGTCAGCAGCTTAACCGGGACCGCCAAAGTGTAGGTTACGAGGTTAGCGTCGCAATCAAAAACGAGTCGCGGCGAACGGCAATAAAGCCGCGCCGGATGGCAAAGTATGGATTTGAATGGGTATGCGGGCGGGCCCTAGGGTAACGACCTGGATACCTTAGCACCATGAGAGGTATTCCTTGGGCAGAGCTATTCCTGGGCAGCGCCGCCCTCGGCAATGGCCACGCGGTTGATTATCCTTTGCACCAGGACCACCTGGATATTGACGTGGCGGGCCAGGTCGGGGACGAATTCAGTGATGGCATTGCCGATCGGATCGGTAGCCAGGGAGATGCTGATACGGGACGCGCTGGCGCCAAAACTATGTTTTCGACCCGGAACGTAGACGTTTCCCAGCGAGTTGGTGCAAATGGTGCCGACCACGGTGGCGTAGTTAAACATGGGCACGCCCTCATCGCTCTGCGCAATCACTACGGCATCGAGAACATGAGCAATGCGGTGGCCAAGGGAAAGATTGGGCATGCGGTGGTAGTGGGGATCCTGATGGACAAGCGAGGGGATGAGGAAGGTGCTGAAGAATTCACCGGTCATATCCTGCGTCAGGGAAACCGCGGCATTTTTGCCGAATCCGCGAAATCCCGGGCCGTCGGCGGTGTGGGAATCGGCGGCGATGGTGATCGCGGAGAGGCCCCCGATAGTCGCGAGGTTGGAGGGATCGCTTACATTTCTTACCGCCAGGATGAATTTCTGCTTGGCAGTCAGCGGCAGGGGCGTGGCGGAATTCAGGAAACGCGAAAATATGGGAACCGTGGACCGGCAGCACATGAACCTCTGCGCGACAGTGCAGGCATCGGGCAGGCATTGGGAGCGACTCTCGAAGAGGCGAGCGGCGGGGGCCACCGGCATCAAGCCAGGCTCAGACTGGCTGACGGGAGGAAATCCGGGGCGGCTATTCGAACGCTGCTTTTGACCGACAGACCCGTCCGGCTGAACGGGACTCTGCGGCGTGGACAGAGCCGGCTCGGGCGCTTCCGGCAGATTTTCGGTTGGAGCTTGCTGCCCCAGAACCTGATGTCCCAGCAAGAGGGCCATAAGCAGGGGCACTCCATTCACAACATTTTTCATCACCTCTCGGGAACCGGCCGTCACTACTCCAGACGAAGCTTCTTCATGATAGGAAAGCGGCGCACGATGTTAGGAAGAAACTCGAGCACAATGTTGCCCCCCGCATCGGTGGCGATTGAAGTCGCGAACGTCAGCCCGACCACCCGGCCCGTCACGCTGGGCGCGGGATAGTAGGTGGTGGTCAGAGCAGCGGCAGCGGCACGGCCAAGAATTCCTGAGTAATTGAATTGATTGGATCCGTCATCGCCGCGGCGGACAACTGCCTGCTCCGCGGAAAGAAGACTGCGACGGACGAAGCTTCCCTCGCCGATTCGGTAATAGCGGGGGTCCTGATGAAAGGCAGCGGCAAAGATTCCGTCGGAGAATACGCGCACAGTGGTCGACCGCAGGAGCGCGGCGCCTATCTTTTCTCCATAAGCACCAGCATCGGAACCATACTTGGGGTCGGTTAGAAAAAGCTGCTCGTAACCGGCCGAGTAGAGCGCCGGGATCAACGTGATGGGCCGGGCAACTTCTGTGAAGGAGAAAACGATTTTCTCAGGGACGGTAAACGGTTGGGACGCTTGTCCTGGCTCAATTACCTGCGCGTATCGGCGTGCCGGGAGTTGCGTTCCACCGGCCGGCTGTGCGAATGCCTTGGCCGGGGACTCTGTTTGCGGAGCATCGGGCAGCTCCATTCCCGACACTGTCGCGTCACTTCGGGAAATCAACTGGGCATGGCCCGGGCCGGCAAGACCCCAGCCGATGAGGATCAGAAAGATAGAGAAAACACGTCGCAATAAATAGGTCAAGCTTCCCTTCCCCGGTTCCAAGTTCGTGCTAACTCCAATCTATGCAAGCCATGGGCCGAGGGAAGCGCCAGACAAGCTGCGCGAAACCTGTCGAAGCCCACGAGATGTAAAGATTGGACGCCGTGGCTGGACAGAATGGATCATTTTGCGTGCCAATCGACCCAACCTCTTTAGGGGGGTAGAGGGGCAGGACTGGTTGCTCGCCATACTGCGCGGTGCGGTACTCTACCAGTGAACATGCTCCCGCGACCGTTCGTTAACTGGGAGAGATGCTCGAGCGAGGGGTTATGGTTGACCAGCCGGACGAGGGAAAAGGTAACGGGCGCTTTGAAGATTTCGGCAAGAAGGTAGACCAGCGGTTTAACCAGGTTTTGCCACGAGTTGAGGAAGAGGTGAAGAAAGCGATTACCTACCTCAACGACGAAGTGGTGCCGCAGGTGCGACAGGGCTCGTCGCAGGCGCTGCATGCGACGGCGGAGTGGTTGCGCAAATTGGCCGAACAGCTTGACGACCGTTCCGGCAGCGGAGTGCGATAGAGTGTCGCCGGGCCACCCATCGCTGCGCGCCCTGGCGAAGATGATCCTGCTAAGCGCCGCAGTGGTACTGAGCAGCGGATGCCGGCACAAGCAGAAGCCAGTGGCTGTGGCTGCGCCACCGGTTCTTACCCCACCCGCGGCGAATTCGCCGTCTTCCACTGAGCCTTCCCCTGCAGCGGGCACACGCGCTTCCGTGCCAACCACGTCTTCAGGCTCGACGACCATAGCCGATACGCAGGCGGATGCGGATTTCGTGAGCTCGCACCCGGTCATCTACAGCGAAGAGGGGCTCGCGAGCTGGTATGGTCCCCCTTACGACAAGCGCCGGGGCGCGAACGGGGAAATCTTCGACAAGGATGCTCTCACGGCGGCCCATCGCACGCTGCCCATGAACTCGCTGATTAAAGTCACGAACGTTTCGACCGGCCAGGCAGCGATCTTACGCATTACCGATCGCGGCCCATTTGTTCACGACCGGATGCTCGATCTCTCATTGGCGTCGGCCAAAGCGATTGGGGTGTGGCGACCAGGCGTGGCCCGGGTTCGCGTAGAGGTTTTTGCTGCCCCATCTCCACTGGACGGCGGAGGCAGGTGGTGCGTGCAGATCGGCGCTTTCAAGAGCGAGAAAGGGGCGTACAAGCTACGCGACCAACTCACGCGCAGATACCATACGGCAAACGTGATCGAGTTCACCGGCCCCACGGGGCATTGGGTTCGCATTCGTCCGCTGGGCGATGACAAACAGCGCGCAGTCGAGATTGCTCATGGCATTGAGCCCAGCGAAGGCGAAGCCTACCTCGTTCGTCTTGATTGATGTTCGTCTTGATTGATATCCGGCTTGATTGATGTTCGTCTTGATTGATGCTCGGCTTGACTGATGTTCGATCCCCGGCAAGGTAGCCGCTGATGCTTCTGCTCGAAACCTACACGTTGTCTCCGGAGATGCTGGAGAAAGCCCGCAAGCTGTACTACTGGCGAACAGCCCTGGATTTCGGCGCAACTTTTTGGGGAATCGCTGTCCTTGTGGCTTTGCTGAATTTTCGCTGGGCCGCGGGCCTGGCACACTGGGCAGGTTCCATTTCCCGCAGAGCCTGGCTGCAGGGGCTTTGCTTTGCGCCGGTGTTCCTGCTGCTGCTATCGCTGCTCCATTTACCTCTTGCGATGCTGGGACACCACATTTCGCTGCAATATGGTCAGTCCGTCCAGGGTTGGGGGAGCTGGTTTCTGGACTGGGGTAAGGCGCTGCTGCTGGACCTGCTCTCAGGAGCATTTGTCCTTTCCCTTGTCTTTGCACTGATTCGACACTCGCGACATTGGTGGCTCTGGTTATGGCTAATTTCGCTGCCGCTGCAGGTACTCGTAGTGTTCGTGCTGCCACTGGTGATCGATCCCATGTTCAATCACTTCGAGCCTTTGGCGAAAACAGATCCGGCGCTGGTAGAGCGGTTGGAACGCGTGGTGGAGAAAACCGGAGTTTCGATTCCGCCCTCACGCATGTTCCTGATGAAGGCCAGCGAAAAATACACCAGCTCGAATGCTTATGTCACTGGGTTCGGATCATCACAACGGGTGGTGGTGTGGGATACCACGCTCAAGAGCGCTCCTTCCGACGAGATTTTGCTCATCTTTGGCCACGAGCTGGGGCACTATGTGCTGCACCATATCGAGCGCGGCCTGGTGATTGGAGCAGGGCTATCTCTATTTTTCCTGTGGATCGGTTCCCACCTGGCACAGTTGCTTGTGAGACGGTACGGGGCGCGGTGGCATATTGCTTCGCTGGAAGATTGGGCGGCAACGGGCGTACTGATGCTGGTGCTTTCCATTCTGACCTTCGTAGCCGAGCCGATCGGGAACAGCATCAGCCGCGCACAGGAGCACCAGGCGGATGTGTTCGGCAGTGAAGTGGTCCATGGCATCGTCGCGGATCCGCAAAAAGTGGACGCCCAAGCATTCCAGCGCCTGGGGGAAGAATCGCTCGAGTATCCGTATCCGTCGCCCTTTGTCGTCTTCTGGAGCTATACGCATCCGCCGATCGCGGAACGCGAAGCATTTGCCGCAAGCTACAATCCATGGCAGCCGGGATCCCGCCCGCGATACTTCGACAAGTAGGATGAAGAGATGGCTTGTTTGTTTTGCAAAATCCTTGCCGGTGAAATTCCTTCGAAGAAGGTCTTTGAAGACGATCTGACGTACGCATTCCGGGACATTAATCCCCAGGCGCCCACACACATACTGGTGGTGCCGCGCAAGCATATCGGGTCACTGGCGGAAACCCAGGCCGGCGACCGCGACATGCTGGGGTATCTTCACCTGGTTGCCGCGAGGATTGCGAACAGCGAAGGACTGGGGAACGGTTTCCGCACCGTGATCAACACCGGGCCCGACGGCGGGCAGACGGTCGACCATCTTCACGTTCATCTGCTGGGAGGCCGTCCCATGGGCTGGCCTCCTGGATAGTGGCTCACGACCGATACTTGTTCGTAGGCCCGCGCAACGTAAACAGGTGTTGCCTCGATCGAGATGACAATAAAGATCTATTGTCGGTTTAGGGCACAGCAGGTCCCTCCACTGCGCTACGCTATGCTTCGCTTCGGTCGGGATGACAATTTTGTTGGAGGCGCTTAACGGGTCGAAGTGAAAGCTGAAGTGCTATTCACTCAGGCCCGTACTATTTTGACGCGTCCAGCAGGAGCACCCAATCGCTGTCTCCAACGTGATTGTCGCCAGGTGGAGTGAATTGCCGGCTGCCGTTATTGGCAAATGGCTGGCCCGTAACGGAGGTGTAGGCGCCGTTCGAAGGATCAAACCATTTTGCGGTTGCATTCCCTTTTAGTTTCGTCATGTCGACGGTGATTGTGCGCGCAGACGGCATGTACACGACTACGAACGCCCCGTCGGACGTCCTGGAGGCGGTGGCGTAATCGCTCTTGCTGACTCGCGTTTCGAGGTCGCCGTAGGTTCCAAAGCCCGCGGTGAGGATCGAGTGATCCTGATCGGGGACGAGATCCTGCCATGGTATGGAAAGGAAGAAGTCTTTCCAGAGACCGATCTGGGTCACACCGGGGGTGTCGATATTGTTTTGCCATCCGTTCTTGAACGACCAGGTGTACATATTGCCGTAGAACTGTCCTTTGCCTCCCGACAGCATGGCCCAATACTCTTCGCGGCGGAGCACAGCCGGCGTGCCGAAGTCGGGTGAGCGGCCGACATCCTCCAGTTCATAGTGGGCTTCCATGAGGAAGACCGGCATGACTGGAGCCTGGTTGTAGTTATGCAGCATCTGGATATAGGTGGGGCCATATATGTAAGCGCCATTGATCGAAATGATGGCCGACCACGAAGGGTCGTCGAGAGAGGCGCCGGTGGGCGGGTTAAATTCCACGGTCTGAATGTGGTCCGGGTCAGCGGACTGGATACCTTTGGCTACGGCCCTGACCAACGCATCGTCGCTCTCTTTTTTCCACCCTTCGAAATCGTTGCCATTGAGCCAGGCTACATTGGGGTATTTCTTGTAGCGTTTGCCGAGGTACTCGCCGTAGGCAGTGGCTGCCTTGAGGCCGTTGTTGCGCAGTGTTTCGAGCCAGCCGGCAGTTTCGATGGGGTCGATGAACAATAGGATGTCGTGCTTTGCCGCCATGGTGACGATGTGGTCGAGGCGCACGAAGTAGTCCTCATTGGGCTTGGAAAGGTCGTAGTGATCATGATCCTGCTTGCCGTGGAGGAAGCCTTTGAACGGGCGAATGCCATCCGGGGTGGTGGCATAGGTGTTCGTCGCAAAGTCGCGCCCGCCGTTGAGCACATCCACCCATCCCATGGTGTTGAAGCCATGAGCCTGGCGGTCGGCAAAAAAGCCTTCAATCTCTTTTTCGCTTTGCCGGGAGATCAGGCCCTGGGGAGAATCTCCCACGATCAGGAACGGGGCGTTGTTCTGGTCGACGAGATAGCGGTGGTTCGCGCTGACTTTGACTGGGAACGCAGGCACCACAGGCGCCGGCGCCCTTGGCCCTTCCGTGGCTGCGGGCGTCGGTGTTTTCGGCCCGCACGACATCAGAGCGGGAAGCACGATGAGCAAGGGAAAGAGTTTAGACCTTGCCGACCTGGAGATTTCTTTCATTTTGTTTTTGCTGCTGCCTTGGCAATTCATTTTGTTTCCGGCTCCGTGTTTTAGAACTCGACGCGGAAGGTCGCCTGCCCTTGACGGTTGCTGATTTGAGAACTCAGGTTAGTCATCTGGCCAAAGGTTGAGTCGAGCGAATTCGTGTCCGGCTCCCCGAATTGGGTGCGATTGAACGCATTGAAATAGTCGACGCGAACGCTGGCTCGTACGTACTCTCCAATGCGGAAGGTCTTGATAGCGTTGAAGCTCTCAATTCTCAAAGGGGGCGCGCGAAATGCCGAATAGGAGCGCTGGGAATTGCCAACCTGCCAGGGTCCTGTGTTCTGGAAGGAGTTGGTGGTGAACTGTATCGGCGCACTCGACGTTTTGCCCGTGAAGAAGTCCCTGGACTTGCCGTAGGTGTAGGTTTTCATGGGCGTGCCCTTGACGAGATTGGGGCGATCAAAGCTGTTCACGAGCAGCGGATTATAGCTATTGGTAATCTGCAGGGGGGTGCCGCCCTGATAATTCAGGATTGCGCCGATTTGCCATCCACCTACCAGTTCAGAGACGAGGGTGTTGCTGGAACCCAGAAACGCTTTTCCTCGACCGAAGGGCAGCTCATAGGTTCCGACTATCTTGACCATATACAACTGATCCAGCCGCCAGGATGGCCCCCATTCCAATTGGGGCTGATATGCGTTCATGCCGTTATACGCATAAGGTCCCGAACCAACCTGTTGATTGGAATCATTTCTGGAAAGGGTAAGGCTGGCGAGATAGGCTAGTCCACCGTTGAAACGCTTCTCCGACTGCACCTGCAGCGCATTGTAAAAGGAGGTGCCATCCATCTCGTTGACGGGAAAGTAGCCGCCGAATTGCGGATATGGAGTCAACGCCTGTTCGAGGATGGCAGCGCCTCCATATTCGGCTGCAAATCCGGGATAAGGCTCGGTGAAGCCGGCGGCCACCACGTCCGGCGAAAGGATATTTTCTCCCAACAGGCTGCCGTATTGCAGGACGTCGGGATTGGGCTGGTTGGAAAGCTCCAGAGTCGTAGGCAGGTGAATTGCGCGGTTACCAACATAAGCCACGGTCAGGAACATATTCCAGGGGAGTTCCCTCTGCACCCTGGCGTTCCACGCCTGGTCATAAGGAGATGTGCCAACCGACCCTGAACTGGGTAGAAGTGGATGTACATTGCGTTTGCTGTAATTGAAATCGAAGATGACGCCGCCGTTGGCGATGGTGGGGCTAAAGGGAGTTTGCTGGGGGAGAGGCAGTGTCTGCGAGTCCCAACTTCCGTAACCGGGAACGCTGCTGCCGGTAGAGGAGCGCAGGAACGAGCCGTTGAGCAAGGATCCCATGAAGGAAGCAGAGAAAGCGGTCCCGTATTCGTAGGCGCCGCCATTCAGGGCGGTCATGTAGAAACCGGACTGGATGACGGTTTTCGGATTGAGCTGATAAGAGAAACCGACCCTGGGTTGGAAGTTTTTCCAGTGAATGTCCGCGCGGGTGATCCCTGAACATCCGGTGCAATTACCAAATTTGGTGGCCGCGCCCGGGAGGCCGCCGGCGGCGGAATTGGGCTCTGTACGATTCACGAACAAGATGTCGTTGTGGGTCTCGGTAAAGGGAACCAGGATGTCATAACGCAGACCAAGATTTAGCGTCAGGCGCGCATTTACCTTGAAATTGTCCTGCGCATACAAAGCAACGGCCTTGTTGCGCAGATTCAGCTCCGAGGAAGAAATACGTTCGCTGGCATCAGACAGCCCAAGGAGAAAACTGGCGAAAGAACTTCCGTAAACACCAAAATTTGGATCGTTGGTGTCCGGCGTGGAGGTATTACGCTGGCTGAAGTTGAAGGTGCCGGAACAAAAGTCGCAGTCGACCGTGTCCTGGAAGGTACGGCGGAATTGTGAGCCGAAGTTGAACGTATGGCGCCCATGGTTCCAGAGCCAGTTGTTGGCCACCACGATGCCGAGCATGCGGTTGTTGAC
>JBARKD010000659.1:0-2302 GCA_049800615.1 Acidobacteriaceae bacterium
CCGGTCGCACTGCGCATCCTTGAGCTTGGCTTGTTCGGTCTGCTGATGTGGGGCTGTGCTTTTTGCATGGAAAGCACGACCGTCCCCAAAGGTCTGAAAGTGATCGCCACGTTCTTGTTCGTGCCCGGTGTGTTTATCGGAGTCATTATGCTCATTAGCATCGGCGTGATGGTGGTGAGAGACATCGATAAGCCCCCCATGAAAAAATAAACAAAACGGGGGAAACAAATGAACGTTCCCGAAATTAAGCCTATCCAGTTAACACCTGAAGAAGCTGCCCTGCGCAAGCAAATGGAAGCGGAATTGTCGGGCGGCAGCCCTTATTCGGGTAAGGCAGCACGCTCCTTATTGGAATCACTGCGCACTCGTGGCGTAATTCCTGAGGCAAGGGTTCGTGACTTCACTGAGCCGTTTCCGGGCGGGCGGGGAAAATCTCACAAGGATGTTTTTGAGAACAATGGTCGCGATGGAAACGCCATCGTTGAACATCCGAGCTTTGTGAGCTACCTTCGGTATTTTATGGACGGCCCCGCTCTCCGTGTCAGCACGATTGATGGCTTTCGGAAAATTCTCATCGAAGATGCTGGGACAAGTGGCATGTTGATGAATCAACTATGCAAATTTGTCCGGGCAGAAACTAGAAAGCTGAAGTTGCAAAGAGACGTTGCAAGGTAAGTGTCAGAGCAAACACACGGTTGACAAATTGAATCCGTAGCCAGCCCGACTTCGCCGTCGCTTGACGAGTAAATTCTCAGGCGGTCAGTCTTGGGTCCTTCGTTCGGGGTGAATTACTGCGGGTTAGCCGGTGATCCGCCCCGAATCAGAATCTAGCCAGTCCGGGTTATTGGCGCTAAGCGGTTAACAACGATCACTACCGACGGTCGCATTTCCCTTTGCATTTAGAAAATTGTAAGATTCGTCTCCTTTACGGATGGCATTTGATTTCTATTCGAAGAAGGCTGGGAGTGCCCTCGCGAAGAGTGGAGGTACTTTTAGGATTTCCCACGACCTCGATGGCGTGCATCGGTTCCGGCTTCATCCAATGCACACTCCAAGTGCCAGGATGAGTTTTCTCTTCCGTGCCAGGGCTGTCCCTCACGCTGCCGTCGGGGCGGTGATAACGGATATGCGGCCTTCCGCCTCCGGTATCCCAATCAAGAAAGAAACTCGGCCATCGGTGACGTTTGCCCCACTTATGGTTTCCCCATTATTCCTCCTTGAGAGCACTCCCAAGAACCGGCTGTCCTCCGAGCGAGACATAAAAGCTCCAGAAAAGCAGAGTCAGCGGAGCCAGTAGTGCGATCATGGCGCGTCCGGCGTACCACTGATCGAGTATCAGTGGTGGTGAAGTGCCGAGGGTTAGCAGAATGAAGAAGAAGGCGGCCGCGGCTACGAGGCCAATTCGAACCAGCACTGCCAGGAATACTAGCACGAACAGGACGGTCAAAGTGAAACCCAGTGCAGTGGTTTGCGCATTTAGCACCAGCATGATCAGTGCAATTGCGACCAGTCCTAATCTTGGCCGCCGCAACAGGCCAGTCATGACGGACAAGAGGGCAAAGTAGAAAAGTGCATAGAAGGATGCGGCAAAAAGCAGTAGGAAGCAGTGGCCGATGGACGGCAGGATCCCTTGACCGAAATAACCGTCCACGGGGGACGCTGCCGAGTTGTGCGAAAGCGCCCCGACACCTAAGAAGATAGCGCCCATCGCCGAGCCAGCCACGATGCCTAACAACACATCGCGTCCAACCAGTGGATCGCGAAGACGTCCGTTTAGAAGACGCTGCCAGGAAACCATTAGCTTCGGCCAGCTTTGACGCGCATAAGGCTCCACCGCCATATATCCCAGCCACGCGAGCAACGCAAAAAGCAGGGGAGCACCAAGCAGAATAAATTGGACCGAAATGTACTCCGCTTGCGGGACATAGTGATAGACGAAAAACCCATAGACGCAATTCGCCAGGATCGCGAAGCTCGCCAGGCGTAGCGCTCCCTTCGCGTCTCCGCGACCCCGGCGAACGTTCCTGCGCGCGAAAAACCCAGCAACGAGAAGATAACCCGCCATCAATAATGGCCACGCCGTCGTAAGAACGTCAGAGGAGGCGGGCATGCGGGTTTGACTGGAAGTATCTCCTCGCCAAGGCTGATCCCACGGAGCGATCAGTTGGAAGTACACCGGTACGCCGTGGTAGGCGGCGGCAGTTACGTGGATGAGAACGTCGGGGCGATCCGAGAGATGACCCTCCCAGTCGGCGCGGACATCGAAGGAATCGGGAGGGGCCCATTTTGGGCTGGCGGGAAC
>JBARKD010000660.1:0-8421 GCA_049800615.1 Acidobacteriaceae bacterium
AAGTCCTCAAGCTATCGAAAAACTGAATTGGGTCATGCTGCATACGTCCCCGAAACAGTTTTTCCTTCAGGCCGACTGGCCCGGAATGTATTTGCCGCTTAGACTGCGCAATCCAATATTTATGGACTCGATCATCCCCGGAGGAGAGAATCGCCCGGAAGATATTACCTTGGCAATCCGGCAATTGGAACAAAAGCGAGTGCAGTACATACTTTGGGGCGCAAGGCTGGATTCTGACGAGTCGCCGGAAGACTCGGTGAAACCTCTTCGCGCATATCTCCATCGCAACTATCTCCCGGTGCATACTTTTGCGGACGGAGACAGGGTATGGGAAAGAAAATGAGTTCTCTGATCGCCGCAAATCCGGCGGTCGAGCGGGTGTAGAATGGCGGGCGATTGCTGAACTCCGAACAGGGGTGGTGGAGGGTTCGGCGCGCTGGTTGCTCGAGCTCTCATTGAGGCAGGCTGAGATGTAGCGTTCCTGCCGAACCATCGAGAAAAACCATCCGGCAACAGGGCGATGGCTCGGCGGATGAGAGTTGCATAAGGAGCGAGGCGCGTAAGGATCAGAGTGCGAGTTACAGGAGGATACCCAAATGATGGTGCGCGCGGAGAGCGCCAGTTTGAACTCGCTGGCCGAACTCTTACGCGTTGAGCCGTGTCAGTTGATTCATCCGCTCGAGAATTAGTGGAACACGCCCATAATCCAGAACAAATCCGGGAACCGCATCGAGAAAACGAGATTCGCTCAAAAGGCTTGTTGCTGCTTCGACGAGATACTCGCGAACGTCGCTTGGAGAGTCGGCAATCTCTTTGAGTATCATGCTTCTTCCATCGATCACCGCGACAAAGTCTTCCAGATCGTGACTGGCCAAAAAATCCATTTGTCCACGTCCTCGGAATGCTTCCATCTTGGTACCCAGGAAGTAGGGAGCCGTTATCAACCGGATCGATTGGCCGCTAGGCAAAGTAAATAAGAGCGCGTGATGCAGTGCGCTCTCATACCAGATGTTGGTATAGCCCAGAACTTCTTTACTGATCGCCAATACATCCAGCGTCATCTTTCCATAGAGCCAGCGGCACGTGAGAGGCTCCTCGCTCATGTCTTCTGTGAATCCCGCCTGACGAAGGCGCTCTGAAAACGCAATGTAGTCGACATAGGTCAGGATTTCGGCGATTACGTCCACGTCGTTCGTGCTACGAATCGGAGCTGCGGCCTTGTCTGTAATGAGCAATCCCAGGATGACGCCACCCACGAAGACAATCTCCTGCAGAAAAGGAGCGAGCTTGGTAGCCGCTTCTTCCAGAAGACGCAAGTTTGGATCAGGCATTCAGCGCCTTGCGCAGCAGCTCAACCGCGAGCATACGTTCCCGGGTTCTTCCACTGCGAATCCCATCGCATAGCACCAGAAGCTCGTAAAGCCGAGGATCGAGCAGTGCCGCTTTTGGAGCACCCTTATAGAGGGGCGAGAATGATAATCCTCGCACCGTGCCTTCGGCATAGGGCCAGACCGGCGGTGGTTCCCCATTATCTACGAAGTGCGACTTTAGGGGCTCCGCGGCGGTCGCGGTAGGCACCCCGCGGACGAGATCGCCCCTCTTGGGAGGAAATACGTGTCTCAGCCCATACGCCAGGAAGTCCAGTAAGGCGGAACGATTGACCCTCTTCTCCAGGTCTGACCAGTAGAGGAGGCCAGAATCTTTTGAGCGTTTAAGTGAGTTGGAAATTTCCGCTGGAGAGAGGAAGAGCTCATCCGCTAGCTTTTTGGAGAGGATTTTAGGCCCCTCGAAGAGGCAGATTTTGAGCAATAGTGCAATGTCTTGCCCTACCATTGATGTTCGAATTATGTCAAATTTATTCACGATTTGCAAATCATAAATCGTGAATCCAGCTTGGCCCAGGTTAGACGATCGGGCTGAGCCGGTGTGGAAATAGGATGATGATGGTGCGCCCGGAGAGATTCGAACTCCCGACCTAACGCTCCGGAGGCGTTCGCTCTATCCAGCTGAGCTACGGGCGCGCAATTCCAAGGATAACAGCATGCATGGTTTCACGGATCCAAGGTTCGATGGGTCGGGGAAGCCGGCATCCGGCGCAAGTTTACTGCGCCGATTCATAGGTTTGTAGGATAGGCAATCGGTAATCCAAGCCGCAATGCTTGCTAGCGTTCTGCTGCCTGCTCACTCTTCTGTCGGAGTTGCTCCATGACCGATTGAATCAGCTCTTTCGCGCCACCGATTTCGCCCAACACCGCTTCCAGATCGAGTGCCGGCTTTGCCGGATTTCGCGTCGAGGCGCAATAAACCCCATGCTGCCCGATCAGGATCAATGCGTCGGTCAGCATATCGAGGGTCACGGCCAGCCGTCCGCGCTCCGCGCCCATCATGAACTCGTAGCGCTCCAGATCTTCGTTTCGCTGCGCAATCGCAGATTGTGGTCCAGGCATCTTCCTGCTTTCGATCGGTGCTTCCGAGACCAAAGCCCGAAACCAGTTCAAGTATTTTGCGGGACGACTCACGTCGTGCCCTGATACAAAGGCTCACTTCGCGGCGGGACGCGTGTAGCGCAGCACCGGCTTGCGCGCGGCCTGCACTTCGTCCAAGCGTGAGATGCGGGTAGCGTGGGGCGCGTTCAACACCAGCTCCGGGTTCTCCTCCGCCTCCTGGGCAACCTGCCGCATGGCGTCGATAAACAAATCCAGCTCTTCCTTCGATTCGCTCTCCGTGGGCTCGATCATCAGCGCGCCCGGCACAATCAGGGGAAACGAAGTGGTGTAGGGATGGAAGCCATAATCGATCAGACGCTTGGCTATGTCGCCGGTCTTTACCCCTTTCTGCGATTGCCGGCGGTCGCTAAAAACCACCTCATGCAGGGTGGGCGTGCGGTAGGGCAAATCGTACACATCTTCGAGATTCTTCCGGATGTAGTTGGCGTTCAGCACCGCGTCTTCCGTTGTCTGGCGCAGACCGTCGGGGCCATTTGCCATGATGTAGGCCAGCGCCCGCACAAACATGCCAAAGTTGCCGTAGAACATCCGTACCCGGCCAATCGAATGCGGACGGTTGTAATCGAGCTCGAGCGTGGGACGGCCGTCCGGGCCGGGCGCGCCCTCCACGACAACGGGCGTAGGCAGGAATGGCTCCAGGATTTTCTTCGCGCACACTGGGCCGGATCCGGGACCACCGCCGCCGTGCGGGGTGGAAAACGTTTTGTGCAGATTCAGGTGCATGACGTCCACACCGAAGTCACCAGGACGCGTCTTGCCGACCAGGGCGTTCATATTGGCCCCGTCCATGTAAAGCAGTGCGCCTTTCGCATGGAGGATATCGGCAATCTTGTGGATCTCGCTCTCGAAAACGCCGATCGTGCTCGGGTTGGTCAGCATCAGCACGGCGGTGTCGTCATTCACCATCCGCTCCAACTGAGCCACGTCGACCATGCCCAGGGAATTGGAGCGGAGATTCTCCACCTGGTAGCCGCAGATGGCCGCGGTAGCCGGGTTGGTGCCGTGCGCGGAGTCCGGAATAATCACCTTGCGCCGCGGATTCCCCTTGGACTGGTGATAAGCCCGCACCAGCAGAATGCCGGTAAACTCGCCATGCGCGCCTGCCGCCGGCTGCAGCGTGATCGCGTCCATGCCCGTGATGTCCAGCAGGCAGGACTGCAACAAGCGAATGACTCCCAGCGCTCCCTGGGAGAGGGACTCGGGCTGATAGGGGTGAGCCTCCGCAATGCCTTCGAGGCGAGCGACAAATTCGTTGACCCGCGGGTTGTACTTCATGGTGCAGCTGCCCAGGGGATACATACCCAGGTCAATGGCATAGTTCCAGGTAGAGAGGCGGGTGAAGTGGCGAATGATTTCGATTTCGCTGAGCTCGGGCATTAAGCCCAAATCCTGGCGTGCGGCGCCACCCAACAGCGCGGCAGGGTCGACCTCGGGCACGTCCAGCGGCGGCATCTTGTAAGCCTTTTTGCCGGGGGACGATTTTTCGAATATCAGCGCCTCGTTCTGGGTCAGATGGGCGCTTACTTTCCGCCGTGTACCTTCAAATGCCATGGGTCCCTTTCACGCCCGGCTCAGGGCTTCTTCGGAATCGGGCTGCAGCAGGGTAGCCGCGTAGTCGATCTGCTCGCGCGTGTTGAGCTCGGTCGAGCACCACAGGCTGGCATGGCCCAGTTCGGGATACCAGCGATGCAACGGCAGGCCTCCAATGATCTTCTGCTGCAGCAGCTTGGAATTGAGCTGCTCGGGCGCCTCGCTGGTCTCGAGCACAAACTCGTGAAAGCGAGGAGAGGCGGGGAACAACAGCCTGGCGCCCCCGTTGGACGAGAATTGCCTGGCGGCGTAATCGGCCTTCGCGAGGTTGTGCAAGGCCAGCTCGCGCATTCCCTCTTTGCCGTACACCACCAGGAAAATCGTAGCCATCAGCGCTACCAACGCCTGGTTGGTACAGATGTTCGAAGTGGCTTTCTCGCGGCGAATGTGCTGCTCGCGGGTGGAGAGGGTGAGCACAAAGCCGCGGCGGCCCTGCTTGTCGACGGTTTCTCCCACCAGGCGGCCGGGCATCTGCCGCAGATACTTTTCCTTGGCCGCGATCACCCCGCAGTAGGGCCCGCCGTAGCTGAGCGCGACCCCGAAGGATTGCGCTTCCATGGAAACGATGTCGGCTTCGACCGGTGGCCGTACGACGCCGAGCGAAACTGCCTCCGCGATGGATACAATTAGCAGCGCACCCTTGCTGTGCACGATCCCGGCGATGGCGGGAATGTCCTCGACGATGCCGAAGAAGTTGGGCGACTGGACCAGGACGCAGGCGGTCTTATCGGTGACCCTTTGCTCGAGCGCCGCGAGATCGAGCCGGCCATCCTCGCCGTAGGGCAGGGTTTCGGCGCCCAGGCCCTGGTGCTGGGCGTAGGTGCTCATGACTTCGCGATACTCGGGATGCACGGTGCGCGCCACGAAGACCCCGGTCCTTTGCGTAATGCGTACAGCCATGGATACCGATTCGGCGGCCCCGGTCGAGCCGTCGTACATGGAGGCGTTGGCGATCTCCATGCCGGTCAGCTCGCAGATCATGGTCTGGAATTCAAAGATGGCCTGCAGGGTGCCCTGGGTGATCTCCGCCTGGTAGGGAGTGTAGGAGGTGAGGAACTCGCCCCGCTGTACCAGTGCATCGATAATGACCGGCCGGTAATGGCGATAGGCGCCGGCGCCGAGGAAACTGGTGTAGCCCGCCGCGCTCTGTTTGCCGGCGTTACGAAAAAACTCGACGATTTCCGACTCCGCCATCTGGCGGGGAACTTCGAGGTCCCGCGCCAGGCGATACTCCTGCGGGATGGTGGAAAACAGATCGTCGATCGAGCCGGCCCCGATTTGCTGCAACATCGCAATTCGTTCACCCGGCGATTTCGGCAGATAGCGCATCGTTGGTCCCCTGTTCGTGCGTCAGTGGGTCTCTTCTTTAACAAACTTCTCGTAGTCGTCCGCGCTCAGCAGTTGATTCACCTGTGACGGATCGGCTAGCGTCACTTTGATCATCCAGGTCCCATGGGCGTCGGTGTTGATCTTTTCCGGAGTTGTGGCTAATTCCTCGTTCACCTCGAGGACGGTGCCGGTCACCGGCGAGTAGAGGTCGGAGACGGCTTTGACCGACTCCACGCTGCCAAAGACTTTCCCCTTCTCGACGCTCGAACCCACTTTCGGCAGATCGACAAAAACGATGTCGCCCAGGGTGTTCTGGGCGTAGTCGGTGATGCCCACCTTGCCCTCTCCGGCATCGATCCACTCATGTTCCTTGGTGTAGCGATAGGTTGCTGGGTACGCCATTCGTGCTCTTCTCCTTTTCATTTTAGGTTGGGGCGCCCGGGGCAGGTATTGACAGCGCCGGAACTAGGCCTGCGTCTTCTTGGCGCGGCGATAGAAGGGAGTGGCCACGACTTTGGCCTTCACCGGATTGCCGCGCACCTCGACTGCCAACTCGGTTCCAGGGGTAGTCCGGTCAACCGGAACGTAAGCCAGAGCAATGTTCTTCTTGAGATAAGGGGAAGGGGAACCGCTGGTGACGTAGCCGATCGGTTCGCCCTCGAGACTCAGGACCTTGTACCCATCGCGGGCAATGCCGCGCTCGATCATCTCGAGGCCCACCAGCTTGCGCTTGGGACCGCCGCTCGTGCTGATCTCGAGCAGAGCTCGTGCGCCCAGGAAGTCGCTCTTGCCGAGTTTGGAGAAGCGTTCCAAACCGGCCTCGAAAAGATTGATCTCTTCCGAGATCTCATGGCCGTACAGAGCCATCGAGGCTTCCAGACGCAGCGTGTTGCGGGCCCCAAGACCACACGGAAGCATGCCGAATTCCTTGCCCGCCTCCATGACTTCCTGCCAGACACGTTCGCTGGTGGGCTCATCGGAGGGGATGTAGATTTCAAACCCGTCTTCCCCTGTGTAGCCGGTGCGAGCGATCAGCGTGTTGGGGAGACCGCAAACCGTGCCCCAGGTGAACCAGTAGTTCTTAATGGCGCTCAGGTCGGTTTTGGTCAGCTTGGCCAGGGTCTCCTGCGCACGGGGCCCCTGGATCGCGAGCTGGGTGAAATGGTCGCTGTAATCGCTGATGTGAACACCGGCATAGGATCCCACCTGGGAACGGATCCACTGGTAATCCTTCTCCCGCGTGCCCGCATTGATGACCAGGAGGTAGTCGTTTTCGCTGAATTTGTGGACCAGGATGTCATCGACGAAGGTGCCCTGAGGATAGAGCATGGCTGAGTACTGCGCCTGTCCCACGGCGAGCTTCGAGGCATCGTTCATGGAGAGGGCCTGGATGGCTGCGAGCGAGCCCGGCCCACGGAATTGAATATCTCCCATATGGCTGACATCGAAGAGCCCTACCGCCGTGCGGACGGCCATGTGCTCGGCAGTAATCCCGGAGTACTCGACCGGCATGTCCCAACCGCCGAAGTCGACCATTTTGGCCCCGAGCCGACGGTGAACACCATGGAGCGCGGTCTTGCGCAGGGCGGGAGAGGAAACAGAGCCAGCAGACACGGAAATTCCTTTAGCGAGAAATAGCTGAACTTCCACGGTAGCACGGAGGCGGGGGAGATTTCGCGGTAGGGTGCGGGGTGGGGCGCAAGCTCAAAAAGAACAGCCGCTCCACTTCGCCGGGATGACAATTCCGCCTCCAGAGCCCCTATTCCAGGGTTTCTCTCCCGGCCATCCGGGCGGTTCTTGCGTTTTGCCACCGGCCCTGCGCGCCGGGGTCTATTCGGCCTGGCGTCCGATTGCCTGCTGGTGCTGGTTATGCATCCTGCCGGCGGAGCCTGGAGCGGCCCAAGCCAGCCCGTCCACACCCTTGCCGGCGTCGATCAGGGAAACGACTTTCCACTGCGACAAATCCACCACCGCAACCTGCTTGGCCTTGGAACAGGAGACATAGGCAACCTTGCCGTCGGGCCGGGCGAGCACCTTGACCGGGTCGTCAGGAACATCCACGGTTTTTACTACTTTCAGGCTGGCCAGATCGACGACCGCGATCTGGTTTGCCTTAGGCATGGCCAGCAGGAGATAGCGGCCGTCAGGGGTTGGCGAACTACCGTACCCCACCCCCGGCAGCGGCACCCAAGTCTTGATTTTGTTGGTTGCCGTGTCGATCACGGCTAGTTGCGGTTTGGTCTGGTCGGAGGTGAAGACCATCTTGTCATCGTTGGAGATGGCAATGCGCTGGGTTTCTGTCGAGATGGGAATGATGGTGACCGTCTTGCGCCCGGGCAAATCAAGCACCGAGACGGAGCCGGCGCCCACATTGGCCGTGTACCCAAGCTTGCCATTGCGAGAAATCACCAGCATGTGCGATTCCTTTTGGCCGGTGGGCACCGTGCCCACGATCTTCAGCGTCTTGGGATCGATAATGGTCACGGTCTGATCGAGTTCCGTTGTCACATACAGCATGCCGCTGGCGCGGTCGTATACCGGGCAATGCGGCCTTACCCCATGGCCGAAGTCAACCTTGCTGACGACGCGGCGGCTGGGAATGTCGATGACCACCATCTCCTGGCCGTCCGTACCGGGTCTGCCTACGCCGGAGCTCCCATAGATCGGCACATAGGCTGTCCGGCCATCCGGGGAGGTAGCGACCTCGTGTCCGGTGATGCCCTCCTCGGGGACGGTGGCCAACTGCTTCTGAGCTACCGGGTCGATGATGCTGAGGTCACGGTCGCCCTGGTTGGTGGCCACAAGTAAAGGCTGGGTTGGACCTTGTGTAGTCGCCGAGGCGTGGAGCAGCAGCCAGCCCACGGGCAGCAGGAGCACCAGGGAGAAGACAGGAAACAGACGGAGATATGTCGACTTATTCATGGCGCATGAATTATAGCCGTCAAAGAGTAACTTAGGATAACGTCTGGCGGGGACTGCCGAGCGTTTATGGCCC
>JBARKD010000661.1:0-7627 GCA_049800615.1 Acidobacteriaceae bacterium
CCCTTCAACTTCACTTCGATCCGTCTCCTTCATGGAAAAACAGCTTTCGCCTATTCCACAAAATTGTCGTCCCGACCGAAGCGAAGCGAAGTGGAGGGATCTGCAGTTTGACCTCGACCGCGACGCAACGGCCGGATCTGCAACAAAATTGTCGTCCCGACCGAAGCGTAGCGTAGTGGAGGGATCTGCAGTCTGACCTCAACCGCGACGCAACAACCGAATCCCCCGCAAAATTGTCGTCCCGACCGGGGTAGCGAAGGGATCTGCGGTTTACTGAACCGGCGATAGATCTTTATGGAACCATCGGTTCGCACGCAGACTCTTTAAGCCCTCTGAGGGAATGCCGTCTGGCCAGACGCACGACACTAGCCGTTGAGGGTCTCCAGCAACTTGTTGAGGGTCCGGTTGAGGTCCTTGTCGGCGCGCCGCTGCTCATCGATCTTGGCAATGGAGTGCATCACGGTTGTGTGATGCTTGCCGCCGAACTGCCTGCCAATTTCCGGCAGCGAGGCTTCCGTCATTTGCTTGGCCAGGTACATGGCAATTTGCCGGGGAACGACCACAGATCGCGAGTTGTTCTTCTGCTTGAGCTCCGCGACACGCATGCCAAACTGCTCCGACACGGCGCGTTGAATCGCCTCGATCGTGATCTTGCGCACCTGGGTATCGATAAACTGCTTGAGGCATAGCTGGGTCGTGGGCAGTGTCAGCTCTGCGCCATTGAGACGGCACCACGCCAGAAGCCTGACCATGGCCCCCTCCAGTTCGCGCACATTGGTGCGCACATTGGAGGCAATGAATAAAGCGATATCCGTCGGCAGCAGAACATGCTCGCTCTCCGCCTTCTTTTGCAGAATCGCGACCTTCGTTTCCAGGTCTGGCGGTTGAATATCGGCAATCAATCCCCATTCGAACCGGCTGCGCAAGCGATCCTCGATCTCCGGCAACTCTTTTGGCGGACGATCGGAGGCAATCACAATTTGTTTCATGCTCTCGTGCAGGGCATTGAAGGTATGGAAGAACTCTTCCTGCGTGCGCTCTTTCTGCGCCAGAAATTGAATATCGTCAATGAGCAGCAGATCGACCGAGCGAAACTTGTCGCGGAAGCTGGTCATCTTGTCGTAGCGCAACGAGTTGATCATCTCGTTGGTGAACTTCTCGCTGGAGGCATAGCAGACAGAGCATTGCGGCTGCCGCTTCTTCACCTCGTGGCCGATGGCATGCATCAGGTGGGTCTTGCCCATACCGACACCGCCGTAGATGAAGAGCGGGTTGTAGGCCTTCGAAGGGCGCTCCGCCACCGCTTCCGAGGCGGCGCGGGCAAACTGGTTGCCGTTGCCTATGACAAAGGCGTCAAAGGTGTAGCGGGGGTTGAGTTGCGCCGCGGTGGTCCAGTCAAACTTGGCTTGTTGTGGCGGAGGCGGCATAGGCCCGCCGCGACTTCCAGGCCGTTGTGCGCCGGCCGAGTGAGAGGGCACCGGTGCGAACCCTCCATCTTCTCGCACCCGCACAGCTGCCGGCTCCTCCTGCGGAATGACGAACGATACATCATCGAATTCCAGGTGGAAAGCGTCAATGGCTTCCTGGATCAGGTCTCCGTATCGGTCGCCTATGTGCTGGAACTCAGGCGTGGGAACCCTTACGAAAAGCATCCGCCCGTTCACGTGGCTGAAGCGCGTGGGTTTTAACCAGGTGTCGAATGATTGCCGGTTGACCTTCTTTTCAAGAGCACCCAGGATCCGTGCCCAAGGATTAGGTACGGTGGGGGCGGTGGCGACAAAAGACATACGCTTCCTTGTTCAACGCCGAACTGCCTGATGCCTTCCGCAAGGTGCAAAGAAGCACGGCGCGCTCCCGTATTGACGGTGCGTGCCATTGTAGCTCCTGTGCTATAGGAACTGCTTGAAGGGTACCGGCCCCTCTACGAACGTTTCCAGGTCGAAAGGATCAGGTAGTGTGGACGCAAAAAATCTATCTTGATCGGAGCCGATACTAGCACAGTTACAAGGTGCTGCAACCGGTCATTCCAGGCAAAAAAAATTCTTGATTACCAGAGTTGCACCATGCACAGTGAAACGAAACTGCAGCCCCGATGAACGAGCCGGGCCACTTGGCTCTCGGGCCTGAATCAAGCTATACTTGAAACTTGCCCTCAAGGCAGAAATTTCAGAGAGATAGCAGGAGCGCAGCGTTATGCCGAAGCGCACATTTCAACCTAACCGACGCCATCGGGCAAAGACCCACGGCTTCTTGACCCGCATGAAAACCAAAGCCGGAGCGGCTGTCCTTTCCCGCCGCCGCGCGAAGGGCCGCAAGCGCGTCTCTGTCAGCGCCGGTTACCGCGACTAGAAGATAGTCCGTTGAGGCTGACCGCCCAAACTGATCACCGGCTGCGTAAGCATGCCGATTATCAAAACGTCTACCGGCAAAGCCGAAAGCACTTCTCACCCTCGATGACCTACTTTTTCGCAGAGCGCGCGGCAGGTCGACCTCCGGGTCCGCGTGTGGGCCTCACCGCCGGACGCGTGCTGGGTAAAGCAGTGCAGCGCAATCGCATCAAACGACGCATGCGCGAAGCTGTCCGCCTGAATCTGCCTGAACTGACGAGAGATGTCGACGTGGTCCTGCATCCCAGGCGAACTGTCCTTACCGCCGAATTCGCGCGCCTCCAAAGCGAAGTGTCGACCATCTTCCGCGTCATTCAAAAGACGAGCGCGCAAAAGACCAGGGCAAACTGATGCCCTACCAGCGCTGGATCTCACCCTGGCTGCACTCGGTCAGCGGGGTTTCGGGTGCCTGCCGCTTTCAACCAACTTGTTCTGAATACGCCCGGATGGCGGTAGCCCGGCATGGTCTGCTCCACGGCGCCGCGCTCGCCATATGGCGCCTGCTGCGCTGCAATCCTTTGGCCCGGGGAGGCTTCGATCCCGTTCCAGGCACGTATCCGGTTGGGTCCATGCCTCCGCCGAAGTCCCACAGATGATCCCCGCCATTTACCATAAGGCAGAACCGACAGGAAATCTCTTTGGCAGAAATACGCAATCCTAATCAGCCCGGCGGCGGCGGCCAGGACTCACGCACGCTGCTTATCTTCTCCATCGTCTTTGTCCTGATTTTCCTGGGCCTGCAATATTTTTCGCCGAAGAAAAAGACGCAACAGGAGACTCCAGCCCAGGTCGCTTCCACCATCCCGCCCAGAACAACGGCGAGGACAACGCCGGATCCCGCCGCGCCGCCGTCCGCCCGTTCGGATTCCGCCAAGCCAGCGCCCGGCTCAGCCCTCGCCGCCTCTACCGAGAGCACCACCGTCGTTGAGAACGAACTGTACCGGATTACTTTTTCCAATCGCGGCGGCCAGGCCGTCTCCTGGATCCTGAAAAAATATAAGGACGATACCGGCAAACCTCTGGATTTGGTGAATTCCAAAGCCGCCGCCAAGGTCGGATACCCCCTTTCCATCTGGACCTACGACGCGAACCTCCGCAACCACCTGGCCCAGGCTCTCTTCGTCTCCTCCGCTACCGGCACGCTGAATGCTCCCGCCACGCTTACGTTTACCTACTCCGGCGACGGACTCGAGGTGAAGAAGGTGCTTACCTTCGACTCGAGTTACGTTCTGCATGCCGACCTGACCGTGACCGACCGTGGCAATCCGGTGGCCGCTATGCTCGCCTGGCCTGGTGGATTCGGTGACCAGGAAACGATTCCCGATTACGCTGCCTCGCAGTTCGACACCATGCAGAACGGTAAGAACGACAATGAGTCCGCGAAAAAGGTCTCCGGCGGTGGAACGCTGCCCGGGCCTTTCCAATGGGCCGGCGTGAGCGACCAGTACTTCGCCGCAATCTTTCTTCCCGATGTGTCGTCGCAAGCGCTCCTGGTAAGTCTGCACGATTCGATTGACGTGCCCCGCCGCGGCAAAACGGATCAGACCGACCCGGCCTCTGTACTCGGGGCCGCGATGGGCTCGAGCACAGGAAACACCAGCATGCGCCTGTTTGCCGGCCCCAAGGTTCTGGATGTGCTGGCCTCTGTCCGGGCCACCGAGAATGGCGCACAGACCGGGCCCAGTCTCGAACCGGTCGTGGATTTTGGTTACACCGGCATCATCGCAAAGCCCCTCTTCCTGGCTTTGCGTTGGGTTCATGAGCACATCGTCTCCAACTGGGGCTGGGCCATCCTCGTCCTCACCCTGGTCATCAACCTGGCCATGCTGCCGACGCGCATCCAGATGATGAAGTCCGCGCTCAAGATGCAACGCATCCAGCCGGAAATGACCGCGATCAAGGAGAAATACAAGAAATATAAAACCACGGATCCTCGCCGCGCCGACATGAACAAGGAGATGTTCGACCTGCAGAAGCGCGAGGGCGTGAACATGTTTGGCGGCTGCCTGCCCATGCTGGTGCAGTGGCCACTGCTGTTCGCGTTCTATCGCATGCTGCTGCACACCATCGAACTACGCCAGGCCCCCTGGCTGTGGCTGCATAACCTGGCCGCTCCTGACCCGCTGCACATATTGCCGGTCTTCTTTATCGTCACCATGTTTCTCGTGCAGTACCTGACCCCTTCGCCGGGAATGGATCCTGCCCAGCAGAAGATGATGGCGTTCACCATGCCGGTCTTTTTCGGTTTTATGACCTGGAATCTCAGCTCCGGCCTGGCCCTCTACTGGGCGTTTGGCAACGTCATCAATGTGATCCAGCAGGCCATCATGAACCGCACCGGTATCGGCAAGCAGATGCGTGACGTTGCCGCCAAACGCGCGGCCAAGCGCAGTGGCTTGCGGGCGCCAAGCCGCAAGGCGGCACTGGAGCCGCGCAGGCGAACTCAACCCGGCGGGTAAATCCTGCGATTCGTTATCGGGCGCGGGGAATTGGGGCCCCTCGCGGCTTACTTCCGCAGGCGCAAAGTGCGATACTAAACCGATGCCGATTCTCGACCATGCTGCCGCAGCGCAGACGATTGCAGCATTCCTCAAAACCCTAACTACACACGGCGGCTTGCGATTGAAGTACAGGATCATCGCCGGCGCCGGAGCCCGTGATCCCGATGGTCTGGAAGCACGCGAGATTTACGTTGAGATGTCCGGGCCCGATGCGACCCTTCTGACGCAAAGGGGAGGCGAGCTGCTGCGTGCTCTGGAACATATCGCCGCCAAGATCGTGCGCCTCGAAGCGGAAGAGCACGACATCGTTTCCTTCGACGCCAACTCGTTCAAGGCGCTGCGCGCACGGGAGCTCAAGCTGGCTGCGGAAACGGCTGCCGAGCGCGTGCGGGGCACCTCCCAACCGTACAGTTTTGCGCCCATGAGCTCACGCGAGCGGCGCATGCTGCACCTCGCCTTTCGCGATTACAGCGATCTCGAGACCGAGAGCAGCGGCGAAGGACTGCGGCGCTACGTGGTGGTTTACCCCAAGGGTGCAACCCGCTTGCGTCCCCGCCCTGCGGAGATCGCCAACAAACGCCCATCGCGGCGGAATTCACCTTACTAAGAATCGCGGCGCTCCGTGCAGCCCGATCCCCACGTTGTGTACCAGAACGAGACCATCGTTGCCATCGCGACTCCACCCGGCCGCGGCGGAATAGGCATCGTCCGTCTCTCGGGGCCCGAGGCTTCCCGGATTGCCGAGCCCATGCTGCGACTGCGCAATCCTTTGGCTCATGCCCATGCCCGCTTTGGTGATCTGCTGGACCCGGAAACCCAGGAAAAGCTGGATGAGGCCGTCATCACCTTTTTCGCCGCGCCGAATTCTTACACCGGAGAAGATGTGGTGGAAGTGGCGGCGCACGGGTCGCCGGTGATTTTGGACACGTTGATCCGGCAGGCGCTGAAGGGCGGCGCCCGCCTGGCGGCTCCGGGCGAGTTTACCCAGCGGGCTTTTTTGAGTGGCCGCATTGATTTGACCCAGGCGGAAGCAGTGCGCGACTTGATCGAAGCCCAGACGCTCTACCAGGCGCGGGTCGCGGCGCAGCAGCTGCACGGTGCGCTTTCCCGCCGCATCAAGCCTGCTAAAGAAGAGCTGGTAGGGTTGATCACGTTGTTGGAGGCGGGAATCGATTTTGCCGAAGATGATGTGGACGTTTTGCCGTCCACTGAGATCGTAGGCAGGATTGACGGAATCCGCATCAAGCTCCAACCGATAGCCGAAAGCTTTAACCGCGGTCGCATTGTGCGGTCGGGACTGATGCTGGCCATCGTGGGCCGCCCGAATGCCGGAAAGTCATCGCTTTTCAACCGCCTGGTTCAGCGCGAGCGGGCCATCGTCACTGCCGCGCCGGGGACCACGCGCGACCTGGTAACCGAACGCGTCTCTTTGGGCGGCATTCCCGTGGAGCTGGTGGACACCGCGGGGATGCGCGAAGCCAGCGATGAGGCCGAGCAGATTGGCATTCGCAAATCGCGCGAGGCCCTGGCGGATGCCGACGTGGTGTTGATGGTGCTCGATGCAACCGCGGCGCCGGATCCGGAGGAGCTGGAACTGCTGGCCACACTGGCCCAGCGGCGCGCGCTCGCGGTGGTGAACAAAAGTGACCTCGGCCAGCCATCGCCCTCCATGGAAGAGGCGCTATCCACTCTCGGACTGCCGTTGATACATACCTCCGCGCTGACCGGCCAGGGCATGGATGAGCTCAAGGAGCGGATGCTCTCGATTATCGGCAATCGCGTGGTGGAATCGGAGACCGGGATGCTGACCAACATCCGCCAATACGAGGCCGTGAATGCCGCGCTCGAAGCATTGGCGGCGGGAAGTGCTGCCGCCGGACAAAACATTCCGCACGAAATGCTGCTGCTGGATTTGCATCAGGCGTTGCGTCATCTCGACTCCCTCACCGGCGAGACCACCACCGACGATATCCTGAACCTCATCTTTTCCACTTTTTGCATTGGAAAATAGAGTTACGTCCGACGGCATCCGGAAAATATAGAAAACATAAATATACCCTTGTAAACACAGGCCTATTAGTCCTAGGATGTCCACGGGGAGACCGACGGAAGCCACCGCAGGAGTTAACTGCTCTCGACGTTCAGGCTCTGGTATACAGGAAGCGCGATCATGGCAGAGTGCAAGCTGCCATCCAATTACGTGGGGTGATTAAGAGGCTGTTTGATTACGCGATCGAGCTGCAACTGGTGACGATCAACCCGGCTGCGATGGTTGCAACGAGGTATATAGGCAGAGCCCGCAAACGGTCCCGTAGGCTCAGGCCTGCCGAAATCCGGCTCTATATCAACACGCTTTACAAGTCGAACCTCAGGCGGCAATTCAAGCTCGCGCTGCACATCATTTTGCTCACGCTCTCGCGCAAGTCCGAGCTGCTCCTTGCACGATGGGAGGACGTCGATTTTCAGGTCGGCGAGTGGCTCATTTCTGCGGAGAATGCGAAGATGGGCAAGCCGCATGTTGTCTATCTCTCATCCCAGGTTGCCGCCATGTTTCGGGAGTTGCAAGTACTGGCTGGCGGATCTGAGCTGGTGCTGCCGGGCAGGAACAGTATCCGCAGACCCTTTGCTGCTAACGCCCTCAACAAAGCGCTGGATGGCCTAACGTTCGACATGGAACCAGTAACGATCCATGACCTACGAAGGACGGCCGCGACGCTGCTCACCGAGAATGGCTTCAAT
>JBARKD010000662.1:0-5258 GCA_049800615.1 Acidobacteriaceae bacterium
CCTATTATGTGGGTTCGAACGGCAGGGTAACGGTGACGGCGGCCGATGGAGTGACCCGGATTTTCTATATTGTCTCGCCCACGAGTGCGGCTCTGCTCTCCGGCGAAAGCAATGGTTATCTGGGTAATTTCGAGCAGTAGCACAATCATTCGCCGGAGGGATGGCAGCGTGGGCGGCTGGTTAATCAACCGACCACGCTGCCGCCGTAGCCCGCACGTGCTCCGGTCCGGTGCGGCAGCATCCCCCAATCCATTGCGCGCCGGCATCCCGCCACCGGCGCGCGAGCTCGCCAAACTCCTTAGCCTGTCCGGGTCCCACCCAGCAGTGATTTTCCCCATCCCATTGCTCGCCCGAGTTGGGATAGACGATGATCGGCTTGCTGGTAACCGCCGCCAGTTCCCCGATCAGGCCGGCAATCAGCTCCGGGCGCGTACAGTTGACCCCGGTTCCGATGATCTGCGCTTGCGTATCCAGCAATTCCGCGCAAGCCCGCAAGCTTTCTCCGTGAGAGACAAGGGAGCCGTCGCGGCAGGTGAAACTGATGTAAGCCGGCAAGTCGGGATACGGGCCAAGCGCCGCGAGGATAGCCCGCGCCTCTTCGAGCGAAGGTACGCTTTCGAAGGCCAGGAAGTCGGCGTTGGTATTGGCGAGAACGGCGATGCGACGGCGGTGAAAACCCGCCAGCTCCTCAAACGCGATGTTGTAGTTGCCGTGGTATTCGGCGCCGTTGTGCAGCATGGCCCCGTAAGATCCGAGCGATGCGGCAATCCAGATGTGGCGTGGAGAGCGCGCCTGGTATTCGCGCCTGACCTTGTCTGCGATGGCCACGGACGCGCGGAAAGCACGCTCGGCCGCGGCAGAGGCCTGCTGTGGGCCGAGGCCGGTCTTCTCAAAACCCTCGGCGGAGACCTGGTAGCTCGCGGTGAGCAGACAGTCGGCGCCTGCCTCGAGGTAATCGCGATGGACCGCCGCGACCTCCTCGGGCGAGTGCTCGAGCACGTGCGCCGACCATAGTGGGCCATCAAGGTTAAAGCCCCGCCGCTCCAATTCGGTCGCCATGCCGCCATCGAGGACATGGAGGCCGCGAAGATCTAATTGGGACACTGGTTTCATGGGTGTTGAGAGCGAGGGGCGTCCTCTCTCGCAGTGTACGCTGCCTAATCTGGTACACTTTGAGATGTTCGCGGGCAGAAGAGGAAGGACCAGCCAGGGCCCTTCAGCCGGCAAACATCCAGCCAAAAGCAAGTTCGGGGAGTGGCTCAGCCTGGTAGAGCACCTGGTTCGGGACCAGGGGGTCGGAGGTTCGAATCCTCTCTCCCCGACCATTTCTCGTCTATAGCTGACGTCTACCCCAATCGCCTCCGACCAGTTGTTTGTGTCGTAGTTTGTGTCGTAACTGATCCGTTTGCCCTCCGAAACGGGCCCGCGGGTAGCCAGTCCGTCGAGTGCCTTCCTCTTCAAATCCATGCGCACGTGAGAATTGTGCTCCAGCATTTGGCGGGACACGTGCCCAGCGATCGCCATGATGGTGGCATCGCTCGCCTGATCCCGGCAAAACGTGCCATTAGTTCTCTCTCGGAAGGTTGGGTCGGGCAGAACTGCAGAACGAATTTCATCTCCTTGAAGAAATCGAGCGATGTTTGGCATTGGCGTACCAGAAACCGACAACGTCTGCCGTGGGTCTTATGGTGTCGGTCCAGCAACCAGAACCATCGTGACAGTGCTCCCGGGGATGGCGATTGTTCCGGGTGATGGAGCCTCAGTGCGTACATAAGAGCCCTTCAGGCCTGCTCCCCGGAAACTCGGCACAAGCCCCGCTTTCTCGACCTCCTGTAGGGCCACCTCCGCTGGGTCGAAGAGAGTATAGGGAACATACGTGAAGAGGAGAGATCCGCTCTTAGGACTCCCCCATCCGGTAACGAGGTCGTAACCCGTCTCTGCCGAATAGCTGCCCGCTATTCCGCTCGTGATGTCGTGGAACTTCGTACTATACCCAGGTTTAACGTTGCTCCCATAGAGGGTCGGATTGAGGAAGCCGACCGGCCCTAAGCCTTGGGAAGCCAGTTGTTGGTTCACGAGCGCCACATAAGCCGCCCACATGGGCGCGGCAAAGCTGGTGCCGCCCCATACGTTCGCTTGGCAGCCGTGCATTTGAGAACACGTGTAGAAAGTATAGTTGGCGTTAGCCGCCACGTCAGGGCCATTGCGGTAGATGGTTGAACCCATGTCGCTGGAGTCAATTACCCCGGGGAGCTGCTGCCATGACGGAATCGCAATGTTATCGGGAGAGGGGCCTCCGCCGCTATTTACCCATGTCGTCTCCGAAGCCCATTCGCCTCGCGAGTCGGTAACCAAATCAGTTCCGCCGACCGCAGTCACCCATGCGTCCTCTGCGGGCCAAGCGGCGCTCGTGGAGGACCAGGTCGCGTCATCTCCGGAGGCAACGAAGAAGCTTTGACCCTGTGCTGCCATCTTCTTGAAGTAAGGATCGAGCACGCCTGGGTCCGGCCCCCAAAACCACGAACAGCTGATCGTGGTCGGAAGCGGATTGTGCGTTGTCATGGCACTCAGGATCGGGATGTCCGAGGACCCGATGTACATGGTCAGACTTGACAGCCCCGGCGCCATGCCAAGCGCCTGTGTCATGTCGAGATTCTGCTCGCCGTCATCGCAAGTTGTGCAGTTTTGAGTGCTGGTGTTATCGGTCGAAACAAGGACAATCGGCACACTGTTGGTCTGGTTGATGTTGGCGAAGTAGGTATTCAGATCGGCCAGGTTTGTGCCTCCAAACTCGAATAATCCGAGGTTTTGCCCGGCGCCGGTAAGGGCGGTTCCTCCGTAGTAAGCCACACGCATATCGCTGCCTAAAAAGGACGCACTGGGACCCGACCCGGTCGTAGCATGAGAGACAACGCTATCGACATCGATCCCATGCTCCTTCGCATAGTCGCTCCTTTTTGCTAGCAGAGAATGTGGGATGGTGTAGTTGTCGAGGCCAGTGATGTGCCAAAGATCGAACGGCAGGTCGACACTCGGCTCCAGATCCGGAGAATAGAAGATGCGCTCTTCAGTCGGATGTTGGTAGGTGAGCATGCGGACGTGAAAAGCGGCCTCGACCTGCGACACGGTGCCGTTAATCTGGAGATCCATACCGTCGCGGCTACCGCCAGTCACGGTGAAGCCGTTAGTAATCGCGAAGCTTTCCAATGCGTCATATTGCATCTGGCTTGGGCCGAATTTGGCCGTAAATTCGGGCACGGTAAGAAAGTGCCGATAGGAAGCACTGGCCGGATCGTAGAGGTCTCGCAGCAGTTCGTCGAGGCCGGCCGAATTACTTAATGGCAAAACGAGATCCAGGTTCATGATCTGGTCGAGCGGGAGTCGTCCAATCGACTTCGCCCTGCCATCGCGGACTGCTTCCTGCACGTGGTTCGTCAAAACGGATTGTGCCTGCAATTGGATCGATGTGACCGAGAATGCGGTGACAAGGAGGATCAGGATTTCAACTGATCTGAGAACCAATCGGCGAAGCACGAAACGAGATAGAACAGTGAAGCTGGCGTTTTTCATCGCTAATCTCCCATATGAATTCTTAAACGGGCCGATCTTCCCGGCCGCGATGAGGCGGTTAGCGATGAGGGGATTTCTTCTTGAAAAGCCCCGATCGAAAACCCGTTCACTTACTCTTCACATCTTTAAGCGCGTTTCCCGGGTAGAAAGGGCCAACCGGGGTTGGTGGAGGAGGGCAAGTTACACTGCCAATGCATTGGGCGCCGTCTGCCACAAATTCCAGACGTTCTGCAGCCCGTGGTGGGGGGCTTTGTGTGGGGTGCTTAGCTTCGCATCTACGGCCAATCGCGCATTGTGTCGTTGTTTGTGTCGTAACCCGGCCATCCCTGCCGGGGTCGGGGGATATCACTCAGTGGCGCTCCTTGTCACTCGTGGAAAGGGAAACGCTAGCAAATCCGCGTCAATGCTGGTGCTCAGTGTCGTTCCCGCTTCCTCCGTATCGCTTGGTCTTCCTTGGATCCTTGAATTCGGGACCCCAGGGGGTCGGAGGTTCGAATCCTCTCTCCCCGACCATTTCTCTGACTCCTCAGCCGTCGTCGTGTCGTTGTTTGTGTCGTAACCTACCTCTTTGTTCCCAAAATCAGTTCGATCACTCCCCAAGTCCCTCCAAGGTTTCGCGCTTGAGGCTAAAGCGAAAGTTAGAAACCGGAGCGAAGGTGGGCCTTTTCTTGGGTTCCAGCACGAGCGACTCTTCTAGAATCGAATGGTTGGGTACAAGGAGAACGCCAACTTGCACTGGCCTTATACCGCGCCTCGCTGTGCCGGAAATCTCGCCGCCTCATGGGTCGGTCGCAGCTTCCATTGCCGCTTATCTGCTCGCCCTCCTCTCACGGCCTCCGCCGCAAAACGCCTGACTCTTCGCTGGTCGCTTGCGCGGCGCGCCTTGCCGCAACTCAACCATTCGGCTACCAGGTCGCGGCAGCCCGGATCTGAAGCTTCGCCGCCCCACGCGGCCTCAGCTTCGGAGTTTGCGTTCGTGACCATCGGATCGGCCGTGCGTCGCCAATCCCCGTTCCATCCTGGCGCGGCTGATGCATTCCCTACCGCCTATCGCATTGGGCTCCCTCTTGCGTTCGCGCAACCGCAGAAAGTCGAAGAATCTCAACCGCGAAGGCTCGCGTGAACATAAGCGCGCCATTTATCCGCCGGCCGGTGGCCACCACCCTGCTGACGGCGGCGGTGGCGCTGGCCGGGTCCATCGCGTACACGCAATTGCCGGTGGCTCCTCTGCCCCAGGTGGACTTTCCTACCATCTCAGTGTCGGCAAGTCTGCCGGGCGCAAGCGCCGAGATCATGGCTTCCTCTGTCGCGACCCCCCTGGAGCGCCAGTTCGGCCACATCGCCGGCATCACGGAGATGACCTCGCAGAGCCAGCTCGGACAAACCAGCGTCACGATCCAGTTCGATTTGGGCCGCGACATCGATGCCGCGGCGCGGGACGTGGAGGCGGCGATCAACGCGGCGCGCACCTATCTGCCGGCGAACCTGCCCAGCAACCCTACCTATCGCCTGATCAATCCAGCCGACTCTTCGATCATGATCATGGGCCTGACCTCGACGAAATACGACAAAGAAGCACTGTACGACGCCGCATCGACGATCATCGCGCAGAAGCTCTCGCAGATTCAGGGCGTGGGGGAAGTGATCGTGAGCGGAGCGTCCTACCCGGCAGTGCGCGTGGACGTATC
>JBARKD010000663.1:0-5202 GCA_049800615.1 Acidobacteriaceae bacterium
GAGTCCGGGCCTGTCTACATCGACCGCAGGGGAAGCGAATCGACCGAACGTGGTAGGACAGAATCGCAAACTGGCTCAACTGAGCGAATGGTTCGATACCAGCGCGTTCGCGGCTCCCGCCTACGGTTTCTACGGAAGTGCCGGCAATGGAACGATTCGTGGGCCGGGCTACACGTCCGTCAATACGTCTCTCTATAAGACGTTTCCCCTTCGTGACCGTTTCAATCTGCAGTTCAGAGTGGAGGCGTTCAACGTATTGAACCATCCCAACTTTAATAACGTGGATACCGGACTGGGCGACGGAAATTACGGTCAGGTTACGAGTGCCGGCGACCCTCGGATTATGGAGTTCGCGCTGAAGCTGTTCTTTTGAAACGCGTCGACGGTCTGCTTGGCGAGGTGCGGGACCCTGCGGGCCCCGCACCATCATCTTTTCGCAGGACGCTTGCTATCGGGCCCTGACCTGGAGTGCTGCGTTCAATAGCGTTGACCGGTTGTGACCCTCCATCCAACCGGTAGAGAGGCCGGAAGTGAAGCGATCTGTGATGTTGTTTGCCGTATTTACTGTACTTGCTGTGTCAAGTTTCGAGTGTTCCGCCCAGACGGCCCGGAGCGGCGCTGACTCGCTTTATCAGGGCTTCCTCGATCCTCCTCGGGATTTTTCTCCGATGCCGTTCTGGTTCTGGAACGGGAAGATGGAAGGTCCGATCGTTCAAAAGCAGATTCGGGACATGGTTGACCAGCACGTATATGGCGCATTTCTCCATGGGCGCGACGGTCTTGAAACTCCATATCTCTCAGACGGATGGTTTCAGGCAATTGGCGCCGGCCTCGAAGAATCAAAAAGATCGGGCTTCGAGTTCAATTTTCTAGATGAATACGACTGGCCCAGCGGCGAAGTACGAAACATATGGATGGCTGGTAATCATCAGAGCGAGGTGTTGGCGAAACGTCCTGACCTTCGCATGAAGACATTGTCCTATGAAGCAAAGATCTTCCAAGGTCCACAGCCGGTCGATCTGCCCGTCAATCCGGATTCGCAAGCGATCGTCGCGGCCCGGTGGCTTGGAAAGGATCAGATCGACGCTACGACTCTGACCGTGCTCGATTCAAGTGGAAAGGATGGGCATATCCACTGGTCCGCTCCCGAAGGGGAATGGGTCGTCGTGCAGTTTAGTCTCAAACCTGCAATGGGTTTCGACGGCGGCTTCGTAGACCTCATGAATCCCGATACCACGAAGCTCTTTTTCGACCTCGTGTACGGGGAATATCACCGCCGTTTCGCTTCCTATTTCGGAAACACGATCCATTATGCCTTTTCCGATCATGAGGGAGACTACGGTTATCGCATCGCCTGGACCCCGCAACTGTTTACCGCATTTCACCAGCGCACAGGGTACGATCTGCGCAAGATGTTGCCCATGCTCATCTATAACGGGGGCGATCTGACTACCAAGGTCCGTACCGACTACCTCGCGACGGTGACCGACCTGTATGGAAATTCTTTTTGGCAAGGCATCACCAGGTCGGCGGAGGAGATCGGAATCCATCGCACCGGTCATGCCTGGGAAGAGAGCCTGCAATGGGCCACGGCGCTCGAAGGAAATCTTTTCACCGTCGAGCGAGGGCTCAATCCTGTTGGCGTAGACTCGCTCTTCGACTTTGGCCGCCAGCCGTTAAACTTCAAGGTTGCACAATCGGTTGCTGATTTTGAAGGCCGCCGCTTTGCCTGCGAGAACCAGGGGGTTCAAGGCACGGACTCCTATCTGGACCTGGAAGCGATTCGTAAAGGAACCAATGGCATCGGCGCCTCAGGTGTCAACTTATTCATTCCTCATGCCATGGACTTTGATCCAGGCCGCGCCAATTACCCCCCAGACTGGCTACATCAGCCCTATTGGCCGTATTTTCACACCTACGCCGACTACACCAGACGCATAAGCTACATGAACGCAGACAGCCGGCATGAGACCAACGTATTACTCTACTATCCCATCACATCGATGTGGGCAGATACCGCTCCACTCTTCTCCGGAGAGGCCGACTATCAACGGATAGGCGAGCCCGGGGCATGGAAGAACCAGACAATTCTCATTAATGATTACTACACGCGGACCATCCTCGAATTATCGAGTCATCATTGGGACTACAATATCGCGGACGACCAATACCTTGCCGGCGCGCATATCGAAGGCAATGAGTTGGTTATTGGCCCGCAGAGATTCCGCGCAGTCATTCTTCCTCCGATCACCACACTCAGTCGCGTCACACTCAAGAAACTGGAGGAATTTCATCAGGCTGGCGGCATCATTCTTGGCATACGGCTGCTGCCTACAGCATCGCCGGAAGCCGGCGGTAATGACTCGGTCATCAAGGCTGGTATCGCTTCGATCTTTGGTTCCGGCATGACAAGTGCACAGAATGCCGGCGCCGAACGGGTGGAAGCTAAATCTGGCCGCTCTTTCTATATAGAAGACTCAGTCGACGCCATGATTGCCATTCTTGATGAGCAAGTGCCGAAAGACGTGCGAGTCGTGTCTGGTCCATCACAACACCTTCTCTTTGAACATCGCAGCAAGCTGGATGAAGACTATTATTGGGTCGTCAACGATACAGATCGGAAGCGGGTGAACGAAGTCGACTTTGCCGCAAAGGGGATCCCGGAGAAGTGGAATGCACTCACCGGAGCACGTGAGCCGCTCTTCTATGTGAATGGTCCTTCCGGTACCCAGGTACGTCTCACGCTTGATCCCTGGGACGCCTTTTACGTGGTGTTCCATCCTTTGCAAGGGTCTCCACAAGACACGGTTCTGGAGGCAACCAATGCAGAGCAACTGGATTCCGTTTCTCGCAAAGGTGCAACATTTGACGTCCATGTTTCAGGCCCGGCAAGTGTTCCTGAAACGTTCGTCGAGCTGCGCAGCGGTACGCAGGTCTACAGGGGTGCGGCATCGATTGGCGGCGCACAGCCGCTCACCTTGGGTGGTGAGTGGCAGTTTCGGCCGAAACCTGATCGAGTCTCTGTTCCATACGCCAAGGTGAGTGACGCGTCAGAAGGAACCGGCGAAAAGCTGGGTTGGGCTGCCTCTGATTTCGACGATACAGACTGGCCCGAGATGTGGTTGAACGAAGAACAGAATACGGTTCGGCATTGGCAAATGATCGGCCCCTTTCCGAATACGGACAACGATGGTTTCGCAAAGATCTATCCGCCCGAGCAGGAATTCGATCCTCACAAGAAATACGACGGACTCGACGGACAAGTAGGCTGGGAAGACTACAACGCCAACGAACCCTACCTTTCAAAGGACGGTGGCTGGGGTGACTTTTCAAAAACTACCGAAGGCGGCAGTTTCTCGGACACTGGCTATATCGTGGACTTCAATCCGGAGCTGTTGACAGACCATAAGAGCTGGATCGTGAGTTATGCTCACACCTACTTGTATTCCCCTCGCGATCAGCATGCGCAGTTCATCGTCGCTGCTGATAACTGGGCTGGCATCTGGCTGAACCACAAGCAGGTGTTTGCGCAGCTGCGAACTCCATTCTGGTACGAACTTAACGATAACTGGGCTGATCGTATTCCAGTGGACCTTCATAAAGGTTGGAATGAAGTCCTTGTGAAGGTCGGCAATGGCAGAGGCACACCCAGCGGATTCTATGCATTTTCCTTCCGCATTGCGGACGAGAATGGAGCCACTCTTTCTCAAGTCGCTGCCAGCACTTCTCCCACCAAGATGGATGAAGCGAGCGCAACAAGTAGCGAAATGCGTTGGTACCGGATCGAAGTTCCGCCAGGTTGCGTTGCTCTTGTGCCGCCTGTCTTTCACGGCCCCTACCGCATGCTGTTGAACGGACAGGAGCTACGCCTCAAAGGCGACGCTCTCATCGACATACAATCAAGCCTTCATGGTGAGAAGAACACGCTGGTCGTCATCGCAAAAAAGGAAGATTCGCTGGTCTCTCCAGTTCAGTTCATGACCGGCGCCACGCCCTTTTCGCTCAAACCATGGACGCAAACGGGGCTTGCCAATTTCTCCGGGACCGCGATCTACACCAAAACCTTTAGCCTCCCGGCCAATTACCACGGCATGCGAGTCATGCTCGACCTCGGACGCGTAAGTTCCGTTGCGGATGTATTTGTAAACGGCGAGCATGCGGGCATGCTCGTGTGGAGGCCTTATCGGCTGGATATTTCGAAGTTGATCAAACCGGGCGAAAACGAACTCAGGATCTTGATCACAAACACTGAAGCAAATCAGCGCGCGGTAGGGACCCGGCATCATATATTGCCTGCTATCGACATCTGCGGTATGGAGGGGCCAGTACAGATAATTCCCTATATAGATCGGGTGCTGACCTTGCATCTAGCCCAGGACATCAACAAACGGCAAGCGGGCCTGGAGCAGTGAGCCGGGCGTGGGCTGACTGTTTCTCCGACTCTCGGCCATTGCTTGCGACGAATCGCTAGCTCCCTCATCCGATAACGCGACGGGATTAGACTGTCGTGTTCCTTCCCTGATTAACTCTGCGGGGGGTTCCGCAGCGAACAGAAACGTGGCAAAAACGTCGCGCGATATCGATTGACGTGCCCCGAGAGATCCGCGAGACGTCACTTGTAAAAGAGTGCCAGGCCTAGGATAAGCACCAGGAGCATCCCGATAAGCCCGTTATAGAAGTTCAGAAACCCGGACTGCAGAATGCTTACTTTGTCAGCGATAGTTCTCACCAGGCGGGTCAGCGGAGTGAAAAGACATGGACCAAAGATAGGGGCAACTTCCTGATTGAAGATCAAGCGCGTCACAAAGTAAGGTCCATGATCATATTCGCGTTCCAAATTGTGAGTTGGGCCGTAGATGAACCCGTAGAAGGTCCGGAGCGCATTCGAGAATGCCAGAGACGTCGTGGCGATGCGCCGCGCATCTTCCCGCCTTCCGCCTGACCACACGGGGACACGGCGTATGGGAAACGCGCGCTGGCTAAGCACCAAAAACGCAATCGGAAGCAAGGCCAACAGGGGGACCGCGATGATCAGCTTCGTCGGTGAGATGAATGCGAACTTTCCGCTCAAAGGCACCAGGAGCCAACCGTCCTTCATGGCCAGAGCGGCATTCATCCCAAAAAGAGAGCGGGTTCCTTCGCCCAGCGCTTGTACAAACCAAGGCATACCTACCGCCAATGCCAGGACGCACATACCAAGAA
>JBARKD010000664.1:0-4999 GCA_049800615.1 Acidobacteriaceae bacterium
GAGTACATGTCAGTGGCCAATTGGCGAACCTCCGCCGACGCGTGGGAAACAATACCAGTAAAGATGTCCCGCGCCTTGGCGCGATCTTCGTCGCCGATCATTTGCGCCGTGCCCGCCTCCTCGTGGAGTTCGTGGCCGTGCAGCATGGAATAGAGGCTCACGATCCGCGAGTGTTGGGCTTCGTCGGTAGCCACAATCAGGACCAGGTTGTCCTGGGTGTGCGGGATCACGGTTGCGCCAGTTATGTTTGCCTGGGCCATCATGATGGCTATGACACCGAGGGGCTGGCTCGCGTGAAAGCTGAGGAGGGAAGTTTGTCCTGTCGCCTCGCGATCGAAGACCAGGGCCTTCTCCTGGTGGTAGTATCTCGCCAAAAGAGCGGCGATGTCCCGCGCGCGATCCGGGGGACATCCGTCGATGAGTCCGGAATTTTCCGCCTGTCCTTTCCAGACACCGACGGCGGAGTCGATGCGCGGCTGCTGGCATAAGCGGTCTGCGAGGTAATGGGCTGCGGCGAGATAGTTTGTTTCTTCAAAAGAGACGAGTGAGGCTTCGGCGGACGAGATGGTCGCAAGTCCCTTGGTGCTGGGGCTCACAAAGACGATGCTTTGGGCGAAGGCTCCGTGGAAAGCAAAGATGACGCAGGCAGCAAGCGTGATTTTCCTCATCTAGAGCCTCTGGAGCCTCTCGACCCATGACATTCTGATGCGGCAGTCCATTCGTTGCATATCAACCAAGGGGTCGCGTATAAATGCGATCCCTTGATACGAAGATACGAGGCCTGGTTCGCAGATGGGTAATCGGGTCCGACCCTGGGGAAATAAATCTGTCAGTGTTCCATTTCTTCAGCGAACTTTAATTCTACGCCGGGTTTTAAGCGGTCATAGACGCTGCCTTCGCGCACGCGTCTGGCCATGACTCCGAAGAGTTTGGAGCGCAGCCCTGGTTTGGAGATAAACAGGTCGGTGCACGGTTTAACAGGCTCACAATATCTTCTAAGTAACAGGGATGATCCGCCGACAAAATTGATCATGGTCTGGTTGAGTTCGATTTCGTATTCCAGCATGAAGGCGCGCATGACTGCGGAGATAGACTCTTTTTTATAATTCGAGTCGTTCATCTGCAGGTCTACGTAGGTGACGCCATTCAGCCGCCATCCGCTTACCAGGCTTAGCCAAGATCCATTGGGCAGGCGAAGGCCCATGGAAAAGGAGTCCGGATTGATTTTGAGCATCTGGTGCCGGGTGCGGAAGAATTTGGTGATGCGTTGGGGCATGGCACTGGTTTCCAGATGCAGCATGACTTTGAGGGCCTCGCCGGGATCAAGGGAAGGTATGAATTCGACGTTGGTGCTTTCTTGTAATTGTTTCCGTTTTCCTGCGAGGCTGCGGCGTGTGCGTGGACCCAGGCTGGCGAGCATGCCCTGATAGGAGCTTGCGAGTGGCAATGTGTTCTGTATCTCACGTCCGCAAAACCGGCGGACGTAACTTGCCGGACCCATAATGGCAATGCAGTCATCGATGGGGGCCTGGATGGTGAGACTGACGCCATGGACATGGCGTCGCTGCAGCAATGTTTGGGTTGCCATATGGAGGTATTGCAGGTGGAGTTCTTTTCGTCCCGCCACCAGGCTTTCGCCGATATAGTCCCCGCCGCGAAACAGTCCCAGGCCGACGCCAAACCGGCAATGTTCATAAAAGAGGACGCAAGCTTCGAGTTCGCGATCTTGCCGGATCAGGACGGCGGCGCACCTTCTGTTGGCCAGGGTATTTGCCGCGACGAAGTATTCCGGTTCTGTGGTGCGATCGTCTTCCTGGCCGCACCGCCGGCGGAGCTGCCGGATTTCAGCCAGATGCGAGACAAGCTGCTGATTGCCGACCACCAACTCCCGTGTTCTTGGGCGTTCGACATACACCGGGGCGACAGCCCTGGTATCCGATAGCACAGCAGTCTGGACCTGCCGGCTGTGATTGATGAATCCGGTAATGCTCACTGAAACGTCTCCGGACATGATAGATGTCCCGCTATTCACTTAGGGGTTTACGTCATCGGGGGGAGGCAGCAGCAAAAATAAATCAAAAGAAACAAAAACTGATGCTAAAAGCACAACTGAAACCAAAGCAAGTACTTCATATTTCTGGTAGTGGGTCCACTCCGCTCTCTTCGGATCGGAGTATCTTACCCCCTAACAGTGGCCCGAGTATAGCACCAAGGTGTTACTTGAAAAGCACAAAATTTGTGCCCACGGGCCTGAAGGTAACCACTCATCGCTCGACCGAGTTCCTGAAATGTAAATCAGATTGTGGTATTCCATATTCCTAAATTGAAACGGTTTGAATTAGGTAAAGCGTTTAGTTGTTAAGGCGTTTTCGGCGGCAATACTGAACGGCGAACCAGAACGTAACAACCAAGAATCCATCACAGCCCAGGCTGGTCCAGGCAGCTCCGCGCCAGGAGTAACGGGGTAAGACGGCCAGGTTTGCGCCGATGTTCAACAGTGCGGCGGACACCTGGATACCTGTTCGAAGGGGCTGCAGTCCGGCGCCCGAAAGGGAATCCGCCAGGAACGAGTGGATGCAGCGCAGGAAGGGAATCAGGGCCAGCCAGCGGACCGCGGGGACGACGGCTTCGTATTTTGAGCCCAGAGCGTAGGGCAAGGCCGGCGCGAGCAGCCACAGCCCGGCGGCGGTCAGCGAGCCATACACAAAAGTTCCTGCGATCAGGGTTCGCGCATAAGCATAGGTTGCGGAGAGGCCATCGACGCCCTTGCGAAAGAACTGTGGGTAGGCAGCCGCGGCCAGCGATCGAACCGGTGTCATGGTCACGTCGATGACCCGATACGCGGCTGCATACACGCCGGTTGCGGCCAGATCCGCCAGGCGGTTCAGCATGATTTTGTCGATATCGTTGTAGACCGTTGTCGCCGATCCGGCGAGGCTGAAGTAAATCCCCTCCGCAATGTCTTCTCGCAGCGCCGGGATATTTATCAACGGGCGTCCCCAAAGCTGCGAGCCTTTCAGCACCGCGTAGGCCGCCCCCACCAGGCTGGTCAGCAGATAAACCATCGCCCAACGACCAAGCGTAACCGGGAGCACCATTACCATCATCCATGCGATAGCTATCAACCGTAACAGGCTTATGACCACGCTTTGGATGGATGTCTGTGACATCCGGTCCAGGGCAGTGAAGCCGGAGGCTGCCAGTTCGCTCACCTTGAGCCATATCAAGTCTGAAACACTCACCAACGCCAGCACAAGTATCGGCACCTTCAGCCGCAAGGTTAAGCTGAGTACGAGTTCCAGAATGGAAAGCAGGGTTCCCGAAATTGCGATGAGCAGGATTCCATTTCCCCAGCAGATCGCCGCTGCTCGTTTACCCGACCGTACATTCTTGATGAAGAGGTTGGGGGCGCCGATTCCGGAAAACGGCCCGAGGAGCGCAGCCATCGCTACCACGGTGACAAATGCGCCAAATGCATCCGGTCCCAGCGAGCGCGCGATGAGCACGAAATAGGCGGCCTGAATGACCAGCCTGAATCCCTGCCCGATGGAGAGGTGAGTCGCGTCGCGGGCTAGATTTCGGGCTTCTCCAACGACCAAGAGACTCACGGGGCATCCCCCAAGCGACTTCAGCGTACGACTTCGTTTCACCGGCTGCTTGACTTTTCTTTCATGAAGAACGGATCAGCTTCCCCTCATAAGTATTTCGGCAACAGGGTCAGTATTTCCGCAACAGGGTCCGGGTCTGAACGGTAACTGTGAACTGAGTTATGGGCGATCAGATTTTGCTGGACCGCGCATGTTGGCATAGGCCCATGGGCTATAGAACAGAATGGCAATGAGCACGAGGAAGGGAGGGATGTGGACGATCGCAGCCAATCCCGTTAGCGCCACCAGGGGAAGCCAAGGCAGTACGGATCGCATTGCGCGATTTCTCGATCTGCCGCCTATTCGCTCAAGCACAAACAGCGAGATAACCAAGGCCATGGTACCCACGCAACCGGCAACCATGTGTGATCGCCATGCCGGTAGCGGGCCGGTGTTGGGACTGACAGGGTCCTTCATGTCGTCGAAAACAATCTCGCTGCAATAGAGAGCCGCTGCTCCGCATAGAACGGAGACAGTCAGGGCCACGGAAGTTGAATCCGGCCGCATCTGTTTTGCCTTCTTCATCGATCGCCGGGCAGAAGGGAGTTTGCAGCATCGCCGTCCGTGATAGTAAGAACGGGGCATTCCGCCTGGACGATAAGCGGAAAAGCTCCGGACGAGTTCGTTTGTATACCCCAATAGGAAGTCTTCCGGATTCCTAGAATGAGCAGATCGATGACCCTTCGCTTGATGTGGTTAAGAATCTGCTCGTGAACATCTCCTGCCGCAACGAGCATTTCCGAGTTGCGGAACACGTCCGGCTTTCCCGGCAAAACGTCGCCCAGGGCGCGTGCATAACGTTCTCTGCCGGCGTTCAGGCTTTCTTCATCCGTTCCGCCCTCGACGACGTGAAGAACGTCGATCTCGGCCGCGGTTGCCTCCGCCATTCGCAATGCCAGTGCCGCTGCAGCAGCGTTGCCTGGGTCTAAATCGGTGGCGTACAGGATGCGTTGAAACGGTTGGTCCGGCCGCGGGGGAGAAGCTTCCGGACCAACCGTCAGAGTTGGCCACCGGCTGGTACGAAGGACACGTTCGGCCACCGAACCAATCAACTTCCGCTGCATCCAGCCGCCGCCATGGGTTCCCAGCACCAGCATGGCCGGTGAGTAGCTGTCTGCCAATTCAGGCAACACCTCGATTGGATCGCCGTCCTTCAGTATCGGGATGACCGCCATGGAACCCGAGGCCAGGGCGGCGGCCTGATCGGAGAGGAGGAAGTTCAGGTCCTTGCGTTGCCGGCTAAGGAGCGTTCCATCGACTTCAACCTCCATGGCCGCTTGCGACAGGGTGAATGCGTGGGCGACGATAAGCGTCGCCGAGAATTGCCTGGCCAGCAGAGACGCGTAGAGTCC
>JBARKD010000665.1:0-3189 GCA_049800615.1 Acidobacteriaceae bacterium
GGACTCGTCCAGATGACCGGCTTGAACTCGATGCTCTGCGGTGAAATGGACACGCCAGGGCAGGTCGAGTCCACCTCACCGTTTTCCGCCGTTCCGGCTACCATGCCGAAGTCATTGTTTTTAAATGCTGCACCGTTACTGCCCTCCATGCCCGCGCTGTTCCGCAGTCTCGGGAGCGCGGCCATGGCGCCGTTTTCCCACAAAAACGGCACACAGGTGTTGCCGCTGTGGGTGAGACCAAGCGCCTTCGATCCGCAGAAGTCTTCGCCATTCGGATCCGGGGTTTGCGTGTCGGCTTGCCCTACTGCCTGCCCCCAGATGTTCACGCCGTAGGCAGCGCTGTTTGGCCCTCCGAGTCCCGGGCTGCTGATGTCCTTTATATTCCCTTGTTTCCAAAGAACGGCGTGCGCTACCAATTCGCCGGGGTTGTTGGGGTTCGGGAGAACAGTCTCCCCGCTGACCAGCCCATTGCCACTGACCGCATATGGCTGGCCTGGCGACGACGACGGGCCCACCGGCCCTAAGTCGACAACGGTGTATCGCGGGGAGTCCGTGGATTGTGCGAGTGTGCAAACCGGTCCTGCGAGTGTGGCCAGGACCAGACTTAGCCGCGCGAGCGGCGGCCACTTCGGTGCGAATGGAATGGATTTCATTTTCCTTCTCCTGTGTTCGGGACCGTTCGCTTCGGGGCCTGGAAACTGCGAGCGTCCTCGGATGCGAAGCACTGGAGCAGCGACGGAATGCAGATCTGGACCGGACCGCCGTCGGGGCCCCAGAAATGGAGCCTGCCGGTGGCGAGCCACTCCCTTAAGAGGGCAGAAGGGATCCCTTCCCCAAGGCTGTCGCCCTCAACCGTTATCGCTTCCACTTCGGCGCAACAAGCAGGGCACCAGGTCACGATCGTCTTGCCTCTACGAACCACCAGCAGACTTTCGGTCTCTATCGTGATCCTTGTCGTTTTCACCACCACGGCACGCTCCGATTGCCCCATCGCTGCTCCAGCGGCTTCGATTGCTAGCATCCTGTGCGCACCAGGCAAGAAAAGTCTTCAATGCGCAGCTCAATCCTTCTCAATGAGTTTCAATGGACCTTTGTGGCAGCAAATACGAGGGCTTGGGACCGGTTGAGGCAATTCCACGGACCGAGGCTGGGCGGGCTTTAACAGTTGGCGGAGAGCATTCTGTGGTAGATTTCGTTCACATTCAATCGGCCCGCGCTGACGGGTGCGTTCTCGGGTCTTCCACCTATGGCTACGGAACCCAGGATCCTTTACGAGTTTGGACCGTTCCGCATGGATCCCGACCGGCAGGTCCTGCTCCGGGAAAACGTGCCCGTTCCGGTTACGCCCAAGGCCTTCGAGACGCTCCTCGCCCTGGTTCGCCGGAGCCGCGACGTGGTCTCGAAGGAAGAGCTACTAAACGAGGTCTGGCCGGACTCGTTCGTCGAGGAATCGAATCTGAGCCAGAGCATCTTCCTGCTGCGTAAGGCGCTGGGAGACACCCCGGAGAACCGCCAATATATCGTGACCCTGCCGGGGCGAGGCTATCGATTCGCGGCGCCGGTTCGCACGGTGACAGAGCAAGGCGAAGCCCTGGTGGCTCAAGCACTGACACGCACGCAAATCGTCATTGAAGAAAAAGAAGCTGCGCCAGGCGAAGTGCGGAAGCCGCTTCCGATTCCGCTGAAGCCAGGCAGAAAATTCCTGCTGCCAGTAGGAGCTGTGATTTTGCCACTGGCGCTGGGGGCCTTCTTTCTGCTGCGCGTTGACCGGCATGCAAGCCTGGGCGTGAAGGCCTCCATCCTGGTCGGTAATTTCATCAATACAACCGGCGACCCTGTATTTGACGACAGCCTTCGCCAGGGCCTTGAGGTGCAGTTGGAGCAGTCACCCTCACTTAGCCTGGTCTCGGAAGATCGCATCCGTCAGGCACTGAGCCTGATGGGGCAGTCGCCGGATGGCCGGCTTACGGGGCAGATCGCTCGCGAGGTGTGCGAGCGTGTCGGAAGCTCCGCCGTTCTCGAGGGTTCCATCAAACCTCTCGGAAGCCAATACGTGCTCGACCTTCGATCCGTAGATTGCCGCACCGGAGAGAAGATCGATGACGAGCAGGCGCAAGTTGCGCGCAAGGAAGATGCCCTGGACGCCGTCACCAGGATGGCACGCGGCTTTCGTGCCCGAGCAGGTGAATCGGCCGCCGCGCTTGCGAAGTACGACACCCCGCTGGCCGAGGCAACCACGCCATCGCTTGAGGCCTTGAAGGCATACAGCCTGGGCTGGAAGGTCGAGGCATGGCAGGGAGGCCAGCCTGCCATACCGTTTTTTCAGCGTGCCGTGGAAATCGACCCGAGCTTCGCCATGGCTTACGCCTCACTGGGGTTGATGTATGGCGCTTCAGGCTCTTCGAAGCTGGGCACGGAGAATATCACACGGGCCTATGAGCTACGCGACCGGGCCAGCGAAAAGGAGCGGTTTTTCATCACCGCCTACTACTTTGGACGAGCGACCGGAAACCAGGAAAAGGCGCAGCAGGTCTGCAACGAGTGGGCGCGGACGTACCCGCGCGAGTCTCTTCCCCATTCCTTTCTCGCGGGGTTTGTCGACCCCGTACTCGCCAATTACAAACGGGCCGTCGAAGAGGCGCGAAAGTCGATCGAGCTCGCCCCGGACGAGGCTACTGGATATGCCTCGCTCGCCACCGACTCGATGTACCTGAATGACCTTCAAGGTGCAGAGATCGCGGTCCACATGGCAGCGGAGCGCGGTACCGACCAAGTGGGCATGGCAAGGCCCCGCTTTGAACTCGCCTACGCGAAAGGTGATGCGGCAGCAATGCGGCGCGAGGTGGAATTCGGCCAGGCCCACCCCGAAATGCAGGATCGGGTATTGGATCGCCAGGCCTTTGTGGAGGCATCGGAAGGCCGCCTGAAAAATGCCATCACCCTGTCGCGGCATGCCGTCGCATTGGCGCTGCACGGCGGCAAACGCGAACAGGCGGCTCTCTTCGAAACCAGAGCAGCTTTATGGGAGGCATTTTTCGGGAATTCGCAGGAGGCGAGACAAAACGCAACCGCAGCCTTGGCTCTGGCTGCCAACCGCGAGGTGGAATACGGCGCGGCCGTTGCCCTGGCTCTTGCCGGTGATCCGGCTCAGGCGGAGAAGCTCGCGAATGACCTGGAGAAGAATTTTCC
>JBARKD010000666.1:0-10685 GCA_049800615.1 Acidobacteriaceae bacterium
CCCACCGCATCCAACCTCTGCATGTCAACGGACGTACGCTACATCAGATGGGTATGCCGTTCCACTGGGGCTTTGCCGGCGAGACTGTCGGGGCCATTGCCAACGATCTCACCGCCGTCAGCGCCGACCCGAACGTGAGCATGCATGAAGCCAAGGCAATCACCGTAAATGTGCGCGCGGGGCGGCTTGTGGGCATGTCCGACGGTTCCCCTCTCGCGCCGGCGCTATGGCCCACACGCGAGCAGGCGCCCGACACGCCTAAGTCCGATCAAGCGGAAGGACAAGGCATATGAACCGGGACCTCGTTCAAATCGTCACCGATCTGCAAGACACCTGGATCCGCCCTCAACCGCCGGAATCTCAGGAAGAGACCGGCTTCTTCACCGACACTACGGTCTGCATCGGCTGCAAGGCCTGCGAGGTCGCCTGCAAACAATGGAACCAGCTTCCTGCCGACGGCTTCAATTGGACCGGCAACAGCTACGACAACACCGTCGCCCTCTCCGACACCACCTGGCGTCACGTGGCCTTTGTCGAGCAGTTCGACCCCGAGTCGCACGTCGGCCGTTGGCTCATGATGAGCGACGTTTGTAAACACTGCCAGCACGCCCCGTGCGTCGAGGTGTGCCCCACCGGTGCGCTCATCTACAACGAGTTCGGCGACGTATACGTGCAGCAGGACGTCTGCAACGGCTGCGCCAACTGCGTGGTGGCCTGCCCCTTCGGCGTGATCAGCCGCAATAAGGAAGACGGCCGCGCGCATAAGTGCACCCTCTGCTACGACCGCCAGAAAGATGATCTCGTTCCCGCGTGCGCCAAGAGCTGCCCCACGGAATCCATCAAGTTCGGGAAGGTGAGCGAGCTGCGCGAACACGCGAAGAAACGTGTGGAAGAACTGCATGCCCGCGGCGAGACCGATGCCTACCTGTACGGCGCGGAGGCTTCCGGAGAATACAGCGCGCTGAATTCCTTCTTCCTGCTCAAGGACAACGCCGCGGTCTACAACCTGCCCGAGCGGCCACGCCGCCCCGCAGCCCACCTCAAGCGCAATTACCTGTTCAGCTTTGCCGCCTCGCTCGCCCTCACCGCGGTCTCTGTTCTACTCTTCAAAGGCGAGAATCATGGTTGAGATTCGGGAGTTGCATGGCTGAGATTCGGGAGTTTAATGACCCGCGCGATATCTTTACCACTCTGACCCCCGCCTATGATATTCAGCGCGCCGCGACACCCGGCAAAGTTAAGGAGTCCGGCTACTACGGTCTGCCAATTCTTAAGCGCCCGTTCTGGAAATGGGAGATCGCGCTCTACTTCTTCTTCGAAGGCATCAGTGCGGGCAGCTATGTCCTGTGCACCGCCGCCGGTCTGCGCGACCGGGAACACTTTGCTGAAAGCATCCGCCGCGGCCGTTATCTCTCGTTTGCCGCCATGCTCCTCTGCCCGCCGCTGCTGATCGCGGACCTCGGCCGGCCCGAGCGATTCCACCACATGCTGCGCATCTTCAAGAAGACCTCGCCCATGAATCACGGCGCCTGGGCGCTGAGCGGCTACGGCCTCTTCTCTTCGATTCTGGCGGCGTTGGCATGGCCTGCCCGGGATCTGCCCTTCAGCTTCCTGCGGGCGCTTCTGCGCGGCTTTCAATGGATCATGCCGGAACGCCTGCTTTCGCTGCTGGGCATGCCCTTTGCCCTCACCATGATCAGCTATCCCGGCGTGTTGCTCGAGACGACGGCCAATCCGGTCTGGTCACACACCAACTTCCTCGGCCCGCTTTTCGCATCGAGCTCGTTGAGCAACGGTGCGTCGGCGCTCGCGCTGCTCAACTATAAGTCGGAAGACCACGCCCTGCACTCTGCCCTCACCCGCTTCGAGGATCTTGCCTCCGGTGCCGAGGCCGCCTCGCTCGCGCTCTACGTGCATAGCGCGGGCCCCGCTGCCAAGCCGCTCTTCAAGGGCAAACAGTCGAAGCTCTTTCTGTTTGGCGCCATTGGCTTGGGACTGGTTGCGCCCGCGTTGCTGCGGCGCAGCCGCTCGAAGGTTCTACGGGACGGGATTGCTCCGCTGCTCACCCTGCTCGGCGGCGTGGCCCTTAAGTGGTCCATCACCTATGCCGGGCAGGAATCCGCGCTCGATGCGGAGCTGGCCAGCAAAAACGCCCCGAGTAAGACCGGGGAACCTTTTTGGGGACCGGCTAAACCAGCCACCTCCTATCCCCCGCCGCGATAGCAACTCTCGACAAGACTGCCCTGTTTAATCCATTGCTCTCATGTCTGACCGCAAATTGAGATTGCGGATCAGCCGATGCAGGTACTTGGGATGAATCCCCAAAAGGCGTGCCGCCTCGACCGGGCTGCCGTTTGCTTCGCCCAGCGCCGCCAGAACGAGCTGCTTTTTTGTCTGGTTCAGTGTGTTGTGATAGCGCCCAGCCAACTCTGCCGATTGTTCTTCAAGCAGGATGGCGGGCAGGTCCTCAGGAAGGATTTCATTCGTCAGACCCATGACAATGGCATGTTCGACGGCGTTTTCCAGTTCGCGCACATTTCCCGGCCAACTGTATTGCATCAGTAAGGAACGCGCGCCGGCCGTGATCCCCTTGAACCCGCGCCCGCACTTAGCCGAATATTTGTTGGCGAAATGCAGTACCAGCGAGGGAATATCCTCGCGCCGTTCTCGTAGAGCCGGCGAGACCACAGAAACCACATTCAGCCGGTAATACAGATCCTGGCGAAACTCGCCCGCCTTGATCGCCAGCTCCAGATTCTTGTTGGTCGCGGCGACCACCCGGGCATTGAAGGGCAGCAGGCGATTCCCTCCCAATCTTTCAAACTCCCGTTGTTGCAGCACCCGCAGCAGTTTGACCTGCAACGACGGGGCCATCTCGCCAACCTCATCGAGGAACACCGTGCCATCTTCGGCCGCTTCGAACTTGCCCTTCCGCGTCGTCGCGGCGCCAGTGAAGGCTCCTTTTTCGTGCCCGAAGAGCTCGCTCTCCAGCAAACTCTCGGGTATCGCCGCACAATTGATAGCGATGAACGGCTTTTCACATCGCAAACTGTTGGTGTGAAGGGCCCGCGCGATGAGTTCCTTGCCCGTACCGCTTTCCCCGCGAATGAGTACGGTCGAATCACCCTTCGACACTCGCCGGATGAAGTCGTTCACGCGCAGCATTGCCCGGCTCTCGCCAACGAGAATGTTCCCGGTTTTGTCTTCTCCCCGCAGCCGGCGGTTCTCTTCCCGAAGAGAATCCAGCTTCAACAGGTTCTCCAGCGTGACCGCAATGATCCGGGAAACTGAGCTGAGGAAGTACGCGTGTTGCTCGTTGAACGGTGGTTTTGAGCCGGGAGAACTCAGGTAGATCACCCCCAAAGCTCTCTCGATGGCCAGCAGTGGCACACACAATACATGCTCGCTCGACGTTGATCCAGCCTGCGCGACCGCCAGAACAGCGCTTCGTTCCCACGCGGCCTGCTGCACAATCTCCTCTCGAATTTGTATCTTCTGCCCGGCATCTCCTTTCCTGTTCCAGGTACGCGGGGGGTCAGGTTCTTCGTCCCGGTTTAACTGAAGGAGCATTGCGCCCTGTGCTGCCGGGATCACCTCACCAATTAAGGCCAGCAAATCGCCCTGCAGAGACTGCACGTCACGGGTTGAATTAATGACATTCGCAATTTTGAAAAATGCGCTTAGATCCTGCGCCATGCGCCCTATCCCCGAGGCATCGCGCGGCAAGCCCAGGTTATCCAGGCGCATCGTCTTCAAATCCGAGTCGCTTCGCAGGCTGCCGGGACCTGCTGCCGATCCGTATCCATCATCGGGGCCGGTGAGGAACACAAAGTCGCTCTTCCCTACGCGGATACGATCCCCATGCTCGATGGCTTTCTGCGTCACCTTGTTCCCGTTCACGAAAGTGCCGTTGTGGCTGTCAAGATCGGCAATCTCGAAAGCGCCCTGTGAAGTCGCTGTGACCGAGCAATGCTTTCGCGAAACGACAACGTCCTTGAGCTCCACCTGGTTAGAGGGATCCCGGCCGAGAAACATCGGCCCATGCTCCACCAGCCACACTGTTCCTGCTAATGGGCCGGATACCGCCACCAGTCTTGGGTTGCCCAAATACACCTCCGGCTATTGAGTCTAGCCGAAGAAGCTCGTGAGTATGCTGGCCGTCCGATTGTCCTCCATTTCCAAACTGTCTAAGGATGTCCTGGGGAACCTGGAGGCTCCTGGGGGGTAGCCTTTCGGCGACCGAACCCCGCCCATCAACGGCAACCCCTTTTCTCGGGATCAGCCTATCTTATTGAAAATAAAGGAGAGACAATTCTGAACCCGCCATTCCCGGCTTTGGCCTCCTCCGTGCAAATACACCGGCGTCAGAGCAAACTCCGAGCGGAATGCCAAGGGTTTGAGAGACAAATTCCAGTGCGGGTTCCACTGCGATGAGCCCATGGGAGGACGTGATGAAATGCAACCGCTTCGGTAACGTATCGTTCGCGATGTTCGTTCTGCTTGCAACCACTGGCGCGCTGGCTCAGTCCAGAGTAGAGGCTAATGTACCCTTCTCCTTCCATGTCGGATCAACCGTGCTGCCGGCCGGCCACTACCAGATCGTGGAAGACCACATCCGCGAGAACGTTAAGGTCTGCAATCTCGCGACCCATGCCATCGCAGAGGACTGGGTCCAACAGGACACGTCACGTGGTGACGCGATGTACAAGTTGGTATTTCACCGCTTTGGTGATCAGTATTTTCTGGCCGGAATCCACGGAGGCCAGGACACCCTCGATTTGACCCTTTCGACAACCAAACTCGAGAGGCAGTACCGCTCGACGCTGGTAGCCGGTGCCCCGCGGGGTAAAAATCCAGACGTACAGATTGCGCTCAAGTAGCCCCGATGGCGTCGACTCCAGAGGCTGGCAGCGTACCCGCCTCTGGAGTCGATTGCCACCGGCCACAAAACTGGCGGAAGCGCGTGTGAGTCGAACACACCGTCGCCCGAAACGAACGACCATCGGTTTTGAAGACCGGGAGGATCACCGGATTCCCAAGCGCTCCCACGTGGTTAGGCTTCGCATCCAGCCTTACATGATACGTGACCTGCCTGCTACGGGCTGCGAAGCAGCAATGGAGACTTTGTCAGCCGGAAACCAAGCTCAACGTAGGCCGGCTTCGCAAAGCTTCTTGAATAATCCCGCGCGCTTCTGCAAGCTCAGCCCCCGTCAGTTCGAGCCGCGGGCCGCGAACTCGCGTATTTCCCATTCCCACTTCCTGCTGCACCAACTTAATCAGTTGAACAAATTTAGGAACCGTATCCATCCGCAGCAGCGGCAGAAACCACCGATAAATCTCAAATGCCTGAGCAGCTCCTTGGTTCATCGCAATATCGAAGAGAGCCGTAGATTCCTTGGGCAACGCATTGACGAGCCCCGCGATCCATCCTTTGGCCCCTGCGCCGATGGCCTCGACGATAAGATCATCGACCCCAACAAAAATCTGCAACCGGTCTCCTGTGATTTCCCGGATGCTCGTCACCCGCCGCACATCTGCGCTTGACTCCTTCACCGCCGCAAAGTTCTCAAACTCCAGCGCCAGTTCCCGAATCTGGGAGGGCAGAAAATCAGTGCCGTAAGCAATGGGGTTGTTGTACAGCATTACCGAAAGACTCGTCGCCCGAAAAACAGCGGCAAGATATTCCTTCATTTCCCGCCAATCTCCTCGATAAACATAGGGCGGAAGGACCATCAGCCCTTGACATCCAGCGTCAGCCGCAGCCGTGGCAAGTTCCACCGCCTCCTGCGTGGAGAGAGAAGAAACCGCAGCCACGACCGGGGTGTCCGTCGCCAATGATTTGCGAATATTGGATAGGATTGACACCTTCTCTTTGAAAGTCAGGGTCGCTGCTTCCCCCAAAGAACCGAGAGAAACCACCCCGGAGCATCCGTTCTCGACCATCCAACGGGCGTGAGTGGACATAAATCCATGGTCCACTGTCAAATCTTTGTTAAAGCACGTTGTCATAGCGGGCACCACGCCAAACCACTTCATGAAATCTCCTAAGTTTCCGTCGGTGCTGGTGGATTGCAATTATATCGACGATCCATTGGGATCGAGCCCGCAAGCAGAAAATCCCTGGCTGCTCTTTTTTGACCCGCATGTCACACCGGCGGCTGCCGTCTCGTCATGGTAGTAGGACCAGAAATGGAGAACCTTATGACCGCCAAACTAAATCCCCTTGCCGCCGCCCCTTCCTTGATGAAGGAATGGCACCGCACATCCGTCCTTATCAACTCCAGCTTTGACCCGGAGCTCAGCGAGCTGGTGAAGATTCGTGCCTCCCAGATCAACGGGTGCGCGAACTGCCTTAATATGCATACTGTATTTGCCCGCGAGCGCGGCGAAACCGAGCAGCGTATCTCTCTCGTGTCGGCCTGGAGCGAAGCCCCCTGCTATACCGACCGGGAACGTGCCGCGCTCGGCTGGACCGAGGCTCTCACACGCCTCTCAGAAGGACATACACACGAAGACGCCTATGCCGCGCTGAAGGCTCACTTCACCGAGGAAGACCAGGTCAAGCTGACATTGTTGATTAACGTTATCAACGGCTGGAACCGGATTTCGATTGGCTTCAGTCTCTGGGCTGATCCCGAGACCGTGAAAGCTGCAGCCAGGGGGATCGCTGCTTGATAGAGAACGCAACCTCCGAGGACGCGGCGCTAAGCTTTGAGCCGCTGCGTCCCAAGCTCATGCGTGTTGCTTACCGCATGCTTGGCTCCGTCCACGACGCCGAGGATGTCGTCCAGGAGGCCTTCCTCCGCTGGATGAATACCGCCCGTGAGGAGGTTCGCGAGCCGGAGGCTTTCCTGCGTCGCACCGTCACGCGACTCTGTCTCGATCAACTCAAATCTGCGCGCCACAAGCGCGAGACCTATGTTGGCCCGTGGCTTCCCGACCCCATCGTGGACGAGGAAGAAGTCGAGGACGTAACCTTGCCGCTGATGCTCGCGCTCGAACGGCTTTCGCCCCTGGAACGGGCAGTCTTCTTGTTGCACGATGTCTTCGCATTGGATTTTGAGGAGGTCGCCATCACCATCCAGCGTGAGCCGGCAGCTTGCCGTCAGCTGGCTGCCCGCGCTCGCGACCACGTTCGTGATGCGAGACCCCGGTTCCAAATGGAAAAACAACGCGGTCTCGCCATTGCCGAGGCTTTCTTTCATGCTTCGCGCAGCGGCGATATGCAAGGACTGGGCGCCATGCTGGCAGCGGATGTCAGTGTTCACGCGGACGGCGGCGGCAAACGCTCGGCAGCCATGAAGCCGATCCTCGGCTTCGATGCCGTTATGCACGTGTTCGAGAGATTCGTGAACCATTTAGCCAAGTCCAGCTTGGTGCGCCCCACCTTCATCAACGGCTTGCCCGGGTTCATAACGCGAGAGGCCGATGGTGAACTGCAGACCACCGCATTGGACATCGAAGACGGCAGGATTACGGCAATTTATATAGTGCGAAATCCCGACAAGTTGAAGCATCTGGAAGCGCATTAAACGGAACCATCACTGAATCGAATTGCACCCTATGATGAGAGCCGTCCGGTGAATGAGTCTCGGGGAAGCCGTTCGACCGCATGCCAGGGCCGGCTACGAAGTGGCGCCGCTATGTACCAGGCTGGGAATTACTTTCGCCCGGGGCCGCAGCAGCCAGTAGAAAGCGACCGCGTGCGTGATCATCAGCCAGGGCACAAAGAGGACTGGAATGGCGTAGGCTGCGCCCAACTGCCCCGCAACCGCGGGTAGACCCGTCCGAACCGCATGATAATAGTCAACCAGGATGTCCGTGGCTCCCACGACATTGAAGGCCACAATCAACGACCAAAAGAGCGGACGTATTCTGGCTGAGAGAAGAGCCAGGATCGCCAGCACTCCGGTTGCCAGGTCGCCATAGGCGGAGAACGTGGAAAAGCCGGCGGGAAGATGGGGGCCAACGAAGCCAGGAACAATGAACACCATCCCGAAGAAGCGGAAGCTGTGGATGGTAGCGAAGATACGATGAGCCTCAAATCTCTCCATCGCTCTGAGTTTGGGCAAGGCATAGGTGGCAAAACAAAGCAGGCAAGCAACATAACCTAGAACGAGCTGGATCGGAAAGATGGTTTCCGTTGTCATAGGATCCTCCTGCTGGTATAGGATTACCGAGATCATCCCATCGATTCGCTTTTTTATTCTGGTTCACGGCGCGATGAGATGATCGCCGGCATCTTATGTACTGGCCACGATACGGGTTTTCTGCTGAGCGGCTTTTAACTATTTTTGACTCGATATGGGAGGGGCGCGAACCCGGCCGAACTCTCCCCGGTCTCTACAGATAGCGAAAGAGAAGATAAGCCGGAACGCCGAGCAGAACAATAATCACGCCAGGAATCGTTGTCGCCGGCCGGTAGATAAACAGAATCACAAGAATAACGCTGGCACAAACTATATAAAGCGCGGTAATCAGCGGATAACCGAAGGCGCGGTATGGGCGCTCGGCATCTGGCCGAAGCCGCCGTAAACGAAAAACGCCGGCAATGGTCAAAATGTAAAAGATGAGCGCGGCCGAGATGATGTAGTCCAACAGGTTGCTGTACAGGTTGCCATAGGTTCCTCTGGCAGGCTGATAGGTTCGGATCAGCACCAGGACCGCCGACCAGAGGCCTTGCATCACCAGGGCCGCGCCCGGCACATCCGCTCGATTGAGCGCCGCGGCCGGCTTGAAAAACAGCCCATCAAGCGCCATCGCATAGTAAGCGCGAGCCCCCGACAGGATCAGCGAATTCATGCAACCAAAAGCCGAAATCATGATTGCCACAGCGATGATGACCGCGCCCGCCTTGGGAAAGATAGCCTGCATCATGGTCGCAGCCACGCGATCGGTAGGTGCGTGCTGCACCACGCTGAAGGGCAAAACAACGATGTAGGCGAAGTTCGCCGCAAGATAGAGCCCAATGACAATGAAAGTTCCCAAAGCCAAAGACAAAGGCACGTTGCGGCTTGGGTTTCTCACTTCGCCCGCGCTAAAGGTGATGTTGTTCCACGCATCGGCAGCGAAGAGAGACCCTATCTGTGCGATGCAAAGGGCGACCAGCATACCGGCTGCGGTCAGAGGCGACGGGGCATTTCCACTCACGACGAAATCGTGCGGCGTCCATGCGTCCCCAAAATTTGCCTTGACCACCGAGGCTTTCCAGCCAATCAGGATGCCGATCCCTATGACCGCCAGCAGCGACCCGAGCTTCATGGTCGTAAAGACGTTCTGCACCCCCTTGCCGTATTTCAGGCCATTGCTATTGGTCCAGGTGAGGAATGCAATTACCAGCAGGCCTACGGCCTGGGCCGTGGAGAGCGAGATCGCATAAGTGGGCAGAATATGAATGGGCGGGATGATGTAATTATTTTCCGCGATCTGCGGCCACAACACGCCCAGGTACCGTGAAAAGCCTATGGAGGAGGCGGCAACCGTACCCGTTTGAATCACCAGAAAGAGCGTCCAGCCGTAGAGAAATCCCCAGATTGGGGAATAAGCTTCACGCAGATAGACATACTGACCGCCGGCGTGGGGCATCATCGCCGCCAGTTCGCCATAAGACAGCGCGGCCGCCAACGTAAGCACACCGGCGATCCCCCACGCCACCAACAGCCAGCCGGAGCTGCCCACCTCGCGCGCCATTTCGCCGGCAACGATGAAGATCCCGGAGCCGATCATGGAACCGGCAACGATCATCGTTGAGTCGAATAGCCCCAGGCTCCGATGCAGGTGCCGGGGTTGTGCGCTATCTGTGACTGCCGTAGATTGATCCGGAATAAAACGCCTCAAATAAATGCAGCTGTCAGTTGGTTGAACTCCGCCGCGTATTTCGCGTGGATCCGATGCTTGCCTTCAGGAAAAACATGGAGCATGGAGCCCGCAATACCCTCGGAAATGATCCTGGGATGGAACGATGGTACCAGCGGATCCTTCTCTCCGTGCAAGACAAACGTTGGGCATTGCACCCTGCCGAGCAGTGTGCGGTAAATCTCGCCGCCCGCTGCATAGATTGCTTCCAGGCCGGCGACGTAGCCTGCCCACAAGACGGCAAGAGAATCACCGTAGACTTGCCGCATCGCATCCACCTCCCGCTGCGACCACGACGAGAGCGAACGCATTGCCTGGAAAGCCGCAATCTCCTCGGCCGAAAGAAAAGAATTGCCTCCCCAAACCACCAGCTTCCGGACGCGAAGTGGAGCATTGGCGGCCATCAGTGTCCCGATATTCGCTCCGTCGCTCCATCCGAATATGGTGAATTCCTCGTGGCCAAGCCCCGTCATCAACGTCAGCATGTCTTCTGCGTCGCGTTGATAGAAGGTCACCGGATAATCGCGCTGCGGCGGCCTGGATTGGCCATACCCTCTCGGATCAGGAGCAATGACCTGGTGGGTCCGGCTGAACCACCCAATTTGATGTTCAAAATCGGAAGCTCCCGTTCCCAGGGCGCCGGGAATAAATAGAATGGGCGAGCCTGTCCCAAGGCTCTCGTAGAAAATCGAAACGCCGTTCAAGGCGAGCTTCGGCATAGTCAGGCCTCGGACCCTGTATCCGGATGAGATCAGTACTGGCTGGGCTGGCTTTTCAAGCCTAGCATCTCACGAGCCTGCGCCGGCGTCGCCACGGGTCTGTTCAGTTCG